>JANWZY010000055.1 GCA_025061935.1 Verrucomicrobiia bacterium | reverse complement strand
CGATATGCCCAGTACCCACCACGGCAACGCGCGCCCGGCCAGGAAATAAGCCTGTACACCTTTGGACGCGCGTTTCATGACCGCGACACCGATCCCGATCATTGCGGCGAAGTAACCGAAAATGATCGCCAGATCAACCGGGCTGAATTTGAATCCGTGCATTTTCGAGATTTAGGCGTTACGTTTTCTCGGCCTGCGTTGGATGCGGCCGGCACAAGCCGGTCCGTCCGAACCTAGATTTGCCAGCCGTGAACTGCGCACACAAGGACGCGCGCTTTATCACAACGCCAGTCCAATAACAGCGCGCGCTGCTATGCAGCAAGCGAATTTCTATTACGCAACACGAATTGGCGCCGAAGCGCATTGCAACGCACGCGCACGCAAGGCATTCTTTGGCCCAAGGGTAAATGTCGCGCTTGCGCATGGGCATGTCATGAGAATTGACGACTTGGCGCAGTTAAACGGGCCGTATTTTATGCGCATGCGCGCACTGAACTCGCAGCGGCGAAAAACTTGCGATGCGGCAATGAACAGCGTGTCCAAAGCACTTTTGGTTGGGGCCACATCTCTGCTGGGCGCGAATCTTCAGGCCACGGACGAGCCGACCACGTTGATCAGGCTTAATACGGTCGGGTACTTGCCCGGCGCGCCTAAAATCGCCTCGGTCGCGGCGGCCTGCTCGAATTTCAGCGTTGTGCAAATGCCGGAAGGGGCGAACGTGTTAACTGGCAAGGTGGCCGGGCCTGTGCTTAACCCGGACACGCGCGAGAGTTTGTACCTCGCGGACTTCTCGTGCGTCACAAACGCTGGGGTGTACCAGCTTGTTGTCCAGGGTGTGGGCAAGTCTGCGCCGTTCCGAATTGGAAGCACGGTTTACCGCGAGCCGTTCTACGTGGCCATGAGGGGGTTTTACCTGTGGCGCTGCGGCACAGGCGTCGCCGCAGTTTATAACGGCCAACGGTACGAACACGGGCCGTGCCATACCAACGATGCGTGGCTCGATTTCGTGACCGGCGAGCACGTGCACAAGGACGGCACGGGTGGCTGGCACGACGCAGGTGACTACAACAAGTATGTCGTGAACGCGGGCGTAACTGTCGGAGTGCTATTGCGCGCATGGGAAGATTTTGCGCCGAAAATTCGGCCGATCCGACTCGACATTCCCGAGTCCGGCGGTCGGTTGCCGGACTTCCTGGCTGAGGTGAAGTGGGAGCTGGATTGGCTGCTCAAGATGCAGGCGCCGGATGGGGCCGTGTATCATAAGCTTTCGACGCGCGAGTTCTGTGGGTGGATCAGGCCGGAAGACGAGCTGACGGAGCGGTATTTCACCCCCTGGGGCACCGAAGCGACTGCCGTCTTCGTCGGCATGATGGCGCAGGCGGCGCGCGTGTACCGGCCGTTTGATGCCGCCTTCGCCGAGAAATGCCTGGCTGCAGCCAGGAGAAGCTACGAGTTCTTGAAAGCGCACCCGAGGTACCGTCCTGCAGACCAATCGGCTTTCAGGACAGGCCCGTATGAATTTGCGCCCGAGGTTGAAAATCCGAACCGCACGCCCGGGGCCGAGCCGCAGAACAGGCTTTGGGCTGCGGCAGAGCTGTGGGAAAGCACGGGCGAGGAGCAGTTTTTGACCGACCTGGAAGCGCGCATCCGGCTCATCCGCGCGCAGTGGGACCACGACTTCGACTGGCCAGACGTGCGCAACCTCGGCCTGGTCACGTACCTTTTTTCGAGGCGCCCCGGCCGCGACGCGGCGCTTGTAGGACAGGTGCAATCGAATCTTCTGGTAACAGCAGACGCAATTGTCCGGGCAGCGCGCACGCACGGGTACGCGCGGCCGTTGGGCACGCGCTACTATTGGGGGTGTAACGGCGGCGTAGCGCGCCAGACAGTGCTGCTGCATGCCGCCTACCGCGTGTCGCAAAAACAGGTTTACCGCGAAACGTGCCTTGACGCGCTTAACCACTTGTTCGGCCGGAACTATTATGGCCGCTCATTTGTCACGGGGTTGGGATTCCGCCCGCCCAAAAATCCACATGACCGCAGGTCCGCAACCGACTCGGTCCCGGACCCGTGGCCTGGCTACCTTGTCGGTGGATCACACCGTGGCGCAATGAATTGGCAAGACGTGCTCGAGGACTATCGCAGCAACGAGATTGCCATTAACTGGAACGCGGCGCTGGTTTATGCGCTAGCCGCGTTTCTGCCCGAGCCGGAGAAGTAAGGGCTTGGTTCAGCTTGGAACGGGAGTTTTTTGCGTCTGCTCGCGGGGGGGTAGATGTATTGCATGCACTGGAACGGCAGCGTGTCTGCGCTGCTTTAGTCCGGCGCGCCTGCCCGGTGCGGAGCCCGATTTGGAGCGGTCGCGCCGGCGGATTCGGGCTCGTACCCGTGCGGTTTGGCGTTCCAGCCGATGAGGCAAGTGGCCGTGCCCAACCCGGCCACGATGATCATGCCCGCGAAGCCTGCGTCCCAGCCGTAGGTTTGGACGAGCTTGCCCAAGCCCCAGCCGGAAAGTGTCGTGCTTAGGTAGCCGAAAAGTCCGACCAAGCCAACCGCACTCGCCGCGGCGCGTTTCGTAGCTAGATTTGCCGCAGCAATGCCGAGCAGACATTGCGGGCCATAGACAAAGAAGCCTGTAACACATAGCAGTGCCGCATTCAGGCCGAAGCTGTTGCCGGCAACTTTCCAAAAAATGAAAACGGCTACGCCCGTGAGCGCCATATAAAACACGCACGAGCGGAAGCAGCGTCCGCCGAATAGCCGGTCGGTCAGCCACCCACCGAGCATTGCGCCGCACATGCCGGAGATTTCGTACCCAGCCACGATCCACCCGGCGTGTTTCAGCTCCAGATGCTTTTGCTGCGAAAGAAAAGTCGGGCCCCAGTCGAGCACGGCGAAACGTATGCTGTAGATAAAAAAGTTTGCGATCCCGAGCAGCCAAATCCACGGGTTCGTCAGCACGTGACGCACCAGAATCGTTTTCCAGTCCGCTGCCGTACGCTCGGTGGCTTTTAGCTGCGTGCCTTTTACTTCTGGCAGCCCGACAGATTGCGGCGTGTCGGGCAACGCAAACCACAGTCCGAGCGCGCAGACCAGCGCGACGCTCGCAGGCGCGAAGAAACACAGCCGCCAATCGCCGAACGCGCTGATCAAGTAACCGCAAATGATGACGACTGCGCCGGCGCCGATGTTTGTAGACGCGTTCCAGATGGACATTTTGGTTGCCAGTTCGTTAGGGGGTATCCAATGTGCCATTAACCGGCCGCACGGCGGATAGCCCATGCCTTGAAACCAGCCGTTTAGCATCCACAAAACGCCGAACGCGAGCGTGCCCGTGCTCAGCCCGAAGCAGACGTTTACCAGCGCGGAAAGGACCAGGCCCGTCACCATGAACGTGCGCGCATGGCTGTGGTCGCCTATTACGCCGTTAATTAATTTGGACACGCCGTACAACAACCCGTGCAGCGTGAGGAACAGGCCGAGGTCGGATTTGGCAATTCCCAGGTCGCGTTCCATTACTGGCATCGCCATGCTGAGGTTTTTCCGGAGAAGATAAAAAGTTGCGTAGCCCAAAATTGCTGCCACTAACACGCGAATTTGCCAGGCACGGTGCAGCGCACTGAGCTGCGCCGGGTCGTTCGTGACCAGCGGTACGGCCGGGGCGGGCTTGTACACGCTCACAAGCCGGGCTAGTGCGCGACGCAGCGAATCTTGCGGAATCGGGTTGATGCTCATCGCTTTAGCCGTGCCATCAGGAATTGTTGCGCACGCTCGGCCAAGGCCCATCCGGGCCGAAAATGCGATCAAGGCAGTATTCGAGCACATTCGCGCGCGCCGCAATGTCCAGCACGGTGAACCTCCGCCGGATGCAAAGCGCTTGCCAATAACTGAGCCGGAGGCGTACGCGCGTGATACCTATCTGTTCTGGTGCGGAGGGGGCACCTGCGTCCTCGAGCATGAGCCGGAGCGTCTCGAACGGCAGTAGTTGCGCGCGGAGCGCGTCGGATAGCGCGGGCCAAATAGCGCGCAGCTTTACTAGTTGCGCAGCCAGTGCTTCGCGGTGGACATGCTTGGCGCGGAGTTCGCGCGACGCATGTTCGGCCAAGCGCGTGTCTGTAAACCATTCCCGCGCGCGCGCCGCCCAGGTTTCGGCGTCCGGCCACGCGGCGCAGCACTGCTCTACATCAAGCTGGTGGAGCGGAAGCTTCAGGAGTTCCTCGTACAGTGCCGTCACGGCCAAGGTGCCGATACCGACCTTGAAACCGTGCGACGGTGGCACGCCCCTGTGGGTGTGCCCTTGCATGTCCCAGAGATGACTGAAATGGTGCTCTGCGCCGGAGGCGGGCCGACTCGATTGCGCCGCCTGCATGGCGAACCCGGAAAGTAGGAGCCCCTCCAACAATTTCCGCACTGCTTCTGGGTCGGCACGCGCGATTCCTGGCGCGTCGGCTGTCAGCTCGCGGAGCCGCCCTTGCGCGATCGCCCATGCGCGCGGTTCGATCGGCTCGACCCCGAGCGCGTCGGCCAGTATCCAGTCGGCGCCGGCCGTGGACTTGGCGACCAGGTCCGCGTACCCCCAGGCGCGCATATGCGGGGGTGCCGCGCAGATTACATCCAAATCCGCTATGACGGCTGCTGGGGCGGGGCAGGTGAACGTTTGCTTAAGACCCTCGGACGTGATTGATGCGCCGAACGCGGTGTAGCCGTCCATCGAAGCGGCCGTGGCAACGCACATGTATGGCCGGCCTGTCCGATGCGCGGCGAGCTTCGCGAGGTCGTTAATTGTGCCGCTGCCCACAGCTACAGGAACCGCGTCGGTGTGGCGCAGCAATTCTTCCAGCTTGACGACGTGCCGGTGCTCGGCGTGCAATTGCGGCTCATCAAATACGAAACACCGGGGCACTTCCGACTTGCGCGTGGCGAAAGCGCCGACCACTGCTTCGCCTGCGGCCGCGAACGTATTGGTATCGGCTACGATTAATGCTGGCCTAGCACCAAAAAGCTTTCGGAAAACGTTGGGCGTCAGTTCCAATACACCCGGCCCGATTTCGAGCGCGCGCGTGTCCCGTGCCGTTCTCAACGCATCGGCGAGCGAAAACGCAGTGTACTGCGGTGTCATACGCGTGCTTTATGAATGCGCCCACCGCGCGCGCGATCACTTTCACTGTGCGGGGTCATTTGGTGCGCATGTCATCAGTTTTTTTCTTTGTTAGCCCTGCCGAAAGCAATGCCGATGCGCCAGTGTCGTCTATCAATACCGCTTTGACCAGCCTTCCCCGAATCGCTGCTGCGAGTGCCGCGGCGCGGTCGGCGCCGGTGACCACGGCTATGACCTGCGGGATGCGTCGAACCAGTTCCAGCTCGATGCTCATCACACGGTTGCGCCATGGTGTGTCGCACTCGTGGCCCGAGGCGTCATAGAACCTGCCGCAAATTTCGCCCACCGCACCTGCATTCCTGAGGTCTTGACGGTCCGTAGCATTGTACACACCGCGCTCGACGAACACCGAATTGTCGAGTGTGCCTATGCCGACGAGCGCGGCCTTTGCTTGCTTCATTTCTTTCCACAGCCCGCGTATCTGTTCGTGCGCTAGGAGCAGGTCACGTGCGCGTTTGTCAGGCACGTAGGCCGGGGTGTTAAGCGCAAAGAAATGGCCGCCTGTCCGTGACGCGAGTTGGCGGCCCAGCTCGAACGCGTCTGCGGGCCCGACGGTGTAGTCCACGCTGCCCATTGCCTGGACGACGGTTAGGCGCCGGGTCTTGTCGTTGGGTATAGACTCGATCAACTCGCGCATTGTTCGGCCGCCCGCAAGTGCGACGGTGCTCTCCGGCGGAATAAGTTCCAAAACGAATGGCGCGCCGAAGTGCCCGACGAGCCGGCGCGCTTCTTCGACGCTCGCGCCTTTGGGCGTCTTAATTACCGCTGCAGCGGTCAGCCCGAACCGCTTGCACAGTTCCTGTTCGAGCGCGTGGTCGCGTGGTTCGTACGCTGCGACCGAGATGCGCACGATCCCGCGCTCGCGCGCCAGCGCGAGCATCCGCGATACCTTCGCTTGCGAGACACCGAGAAACTGCGCTACGCCCTCTTGGCCTATCCCGTCCAGGTAGTACAGGTGGGCTGCCAGATGCAATTGGTCTTCAGGATAACCGTCGCGCATACGCCACTAATCCAGCGCATTCAGTGCCAAAGCCCGAACAAAGGCCGGTTTTTTGTCGCATGCATGGTTTCGAGAAATGCAGCTCAACTGCTCCAGTCGGCGCCTCTGGCAAGTGAGTGCAGAGGCGGCGTGACCCAATTGAATTGATGTAGGTCTGATCATATGTCGCTCCGGATCGGGTTCGGTTTGACGTCGCGCGCGGGGTCGGGGTCTGTGGCGCGTGTGTTCGGCGTGCGCGCGCTTACGCCTGATTGCATCGCCGTTTTGCGCCCGGCGGCGATGTACCGTTGAAGCTGGTGCGCGAGTTCGCTCCGGTCCCAGCCGAGCAGGTCTGCCATCCATTCTGCGACGGCGCGCGCGCGGTCCTCGGCGTCCGGATGATAGTAATGCCAACCTGCGCGGCGCAACATCACGTCGTCCAGATGCACTGCCCATTCGTGGGTGACAAAATGTTCGACCAGTTCGCGGGTGAACTCGGGGGGCACGAGTCCGCTCACGCCTGCGGTCTGGCCAGCGGGCAGGAGCGGCGCCGACGCTGTTGTGCATGCCTTTGCATGCCAGCCTTGCTCGCGGATGATCCGGTCCACTGTTTCTTCTGCCATGAGCCTGTATGTGGTCAGTTTACCGCCGGCAACATCCCACCAACCCGGCACAGGATTGCAAATTTGGTGCGCGCGCGAAATATCCGACGGGTTGCCTGCAGTGTCAGCGAGCAGCGGGCGTAGCCCCGCCCATGTACTGATCACGTCGGCGTGCGTGAGCTTGCTGTGTGGGAAAAATAGATTCGCGACCGATAGCACGTATTGAATCTCGTCGTCAGTGGCAAAAACTTCTTCCAGCGAGCCAGTGTAATCAGTGTCTGTGGTGCCGAGAATGGTCCGCTCGCCCCACGGAATGGCGAATAGAATCCGTTTGGACTCGGTCATCACGACCGCTTCGGGCACGGCAAGACGTGAGCGGTGCACTACAAGGTGGATTCCTTTGGTGAGCCGCAGTTTTAGCCCGCTGTGCGCGAGCTTGTCCCCCCACGGCCCGGTAGCGTTGACTACGGTCTTGGCCCGCACGACGAATCGCTGTTGTGTCAGGCGGTCTTCCACATCGCAGACCCAAACGCCGGCGCGCTCGGCTGCGACGAACCGACAATAGTTTAGGACTACGGCGCCTGCTGCTTCAGCAGACCGCAATGTGTCCAACGTCAGCCTGGCGTCATTCGTAAAAGCATCATAGTAACGTACAGCGCCGAGCAACTTGTCTCCGCGCAGTGCCGGCACGGCCGCCAAAACCTCGGCGGGGGTAAGCCATGTGGAGCTGGCGAAATTCTTGCCGCTGCAAAGCAGGTCATAAACTTTAACGCCGAGCTTAAGCTGCCACAGCGGCCAGTTCGGGTTGTCAGCGTATGCTGGAAAAATGAACGGAAGCGGGGCGGCAATATGCGGCGCGATCCTGTGGATGATTTTCTTTTCTACGCTCGCGTCGTGTACCAGCTTGATTCGGCCCTGCGCAAGATACCGCAGCCCGCCGTGCAAAAGCCTGCTTGTACGGCTGCTGGTGCCGAACGCGAAGTCGTGCTGCTCGACCAGGGCAACTTTGAGTCCGCGCAGCGCGGCGTCGCGGGCTATGCCAGCCCCCACGATGCCGCCGCCCACAACTAGTATGTCATGTGTTTCATTCTGTAGCGCCGCCGTAACCCGACCGCGCCTTGCTTTGCTGCCTGTGTACGGTTGACGCGTGTCGCTGGGCATGCGCCTATTTGGTACTGGTGCCATGGATTTTGCTTAGCAATGCGCCGAGTTCGCCCAGGCCGCTCACGATCAGGTCGGGGGGCGGCGCGGCGCATTGTGCCTCGTCCGGCGTCGTCTCGCCCGTGAGCACGAGCACGCCCAAAGCGCCTGCTTCCCGTGCCATAACGATGTCCGTGTAAAGCCTGTCCCCGACCACTGCTAGCTGGTCGGCTGACAGTTGATGTCTCTGCAACACGCCCCGAACCATGCATGGGTCAGGCTTCCCCAGCACGGCGTCGGGTGCGCGGCCCGTTGCGGCGCGTAGCGCTGAACAGATGGCACCGCAATCGACGAGCACCGTGGGTTGGTCCGTCGGACATGTCCTGTCCGGGTGTGTGGCGATAAACGGCTTGCCACTGGCTATCCACCATGCGGCCCGGCACAGCCGCGCGTAGGTCAAGGTTGTATCGAATCCGACCACGACCGCGTCCGGTTCCTCTGCGGCGGAGTCGGGTATCGGCGCGAACCCTGCTGCTGCCAATTCTGCGGCGAGGCTGGGGGTGCCGAGCACGAACAACCGCTGGCAACCCGGGCATTGGGCGCGCAAAAACTCGATAGTCGCTTGCGTCGAGGTGTAAAGTTCGTCGGGGCGGGCTTTGACCCCGAGCCGCTCCAATCGTGCGAGATACTCGGCAGTGCCTTCGGACGAGTTGTTTGTGATGAACGTGTAACCGAGCCGCAATTTTTTTAGCAGTCGCAAAAACGGGGCGGTGTCCCCGAATACCGTGCCGCCCTTGTAAATGGTCCCGTCCATGTCGAGCACGAAATGACGCACGCGCCGCAGCCGGGCTTCTAATATCCGGGCATTTAGCGCGCGCGGTTCGTGCGCGTTTTTACCGTGCCGGCTCATTTTGTTTCCTGCCTTAAAGATGCCATGATCACGTGGGTTCGACAGGTAGGACCGCGCATTTTCCAGGCCGCGCGCCGGCGCGCCAATACTGGCTGTGCCGGCTGGAGACGGGCGCGTCTTGCCGCTACGTGACTGTCCAGTGTTCGCTGCACACGCATACCGCCGGCCAAACTTTTTTGACGCAAAAATTTGGTCGCGGCGCTTTCTGCCGCCAAGCTGTAAATGCAGAATAGTTATGCGCGTTCAATGGCGCAGCTTGCGCTTCGCCTCCGCGAACATGGGTTGTGCGCACCATGGGTTGGCTTTTGCAAGACTGGGGATTGCAATCGCGTTGACGGGCAGTTGACTTGCGCGTAATCACACAGTTCCGGGGCAAGGTCAGGGTATGTGCTTGTTGGTTGGGTGCCAATCGAGCGCGCGCGTGCCCACAACAAATCTCCATAGTGCAACGCGCTCGGTTGTTTGGTGAACGGTTACATTGTTGGCGTGTGCCGAAATCACAACTCCAGGTAGGGGGTGTAGCGTTGGCATAATTATGCACATAATTATTCAGGCCGGCGCAGCTTGACCCGCTACGGCCTAATAGCTACAAAGCACATGCGTTTTCAAGCATGGTCGAATGAGAGCAATGAAGCCCTGGAACCGAGCGCGCGATTGGCAGCCAAGCCGGTCATATTGTGCGTCGGTGTATTGTCCACGGGAACCCAGGTTGGGCGCGGACTCCAACCCCTCATGCGATCGAGTTAGAAGGCTGGACGCGGAACCCTCAGCGAGGACGAACCCATGAAAACTCAGCCAGAAGTACGGTCCAATCGCCGCAGAGACTGCAGTTGCAGACGAGCCCTGAGCGTTTTTGTGGTTGGTGGGCTCACAGTTGTTTTGTCTTGCGTGTGTAGCCCTGGCGGCGCGGTCGTTATTTACACGAATGATTTCGAGGCGTACTCGGAGGTTGCAACGAACTGGAACGATTACATTGATGCCGACCCGACCGGCCCGGAATGGAAAATAATTGATGACGAGACCTACAACCCGCCGAACCCGCCCGAGCGTAACACCGCCGGTATCCAGGTAATCAACTGGGCCGCGCGTTCGGGCACGAAGGCGTTGCTTTGCCGCACCGCAACCGAGGCACAGATTCATTTCCCGACGCCACTGAGCGGGTCGCGGTATGTGTTCGATTTCTGGTTGCTCGTTGCCCGGGGCACCAGTAGCGACCGCAACTTCTATTTGATCCTGCGCGGTGAGGGCGCGGACCACAACGGTGACGACTTCATTGCCTATCGGTCGTCACGGAACACGAACGATTGGACGATTTGGTACTATGACGGTGTGGCAAATCCGAACACGGCCGGGGCCTGGGTTAATACAGGATATAGTTCGCCCGAGATGCAATGGCAGCACCACCGGATGGTCATCAGACCCAACGAGCTTAAGATGGATTTGTACCTCGACGACATGGAAACGCCCGCGCTCACGAATATTGATCTCGCGCGGTGCGAGATTGCTGTGCCAACCATGTTGCGAATAGTTAATGAGGCCAACACATGGGATGACGGGATTTTCATTATTGACGACATCTCGCTCACGGTTGAAGGCGCGGTTGACCTCACTACACCGTTCACAGAGGGATTTGAAGCGTATCCGGCGCGCCAGGCGCCAAGCGATGACGCCGACCCGGGCGGCCCGTGGATTACGGTCGAAACAGATGGCGTTGGCACTAGCGGAGCTACATACGCTCGAGCTTTAGCACCAACCAAGGTGCAAGTAGTTGATTCAAACGTTGTAATGCCGCGTTCCGGCAGCAAATGCTTGAAACTGGAGGGCGGCCAGCGGGCAGGCGTTAGTTTTGCTTGGGGCGCACCTCCGCAGGCCGATGTTGAAATTACGTGGTGGGCGCGCGTGCCAGAAGCGGTACAGTCGTCACCGACAGCAGATGCGGTTCTGCTGCGGATGTCCTGCTACGGCGCGGAGAACGATAACATGCTAGCCGGAGACAATGCGCTGCTCGGCTACGGCATCAAACGGCAAGGAGGCACGAATTGCGGCGATGGCACGGCCCTGCTTTATTACGCGGGAGCCGCATGGCAGGACTCGGGCCGCGATTATACGCCCGGCGTGTGGGAGGAATACCGGCTGATCACGCACACAGCGCAAGGTTTGTACACAATCATCAAAAACCCGAGCAGCGCTAATCCGCAGATCGTAGTTGACCGCGCCCCCATGATCGGGTCGGGAATAACAAAATGGACGCCCGTCTTTATGGCCGCTTGGAGCTCGTCAAACGGCACGAACCACCCGCCAGTGTACATAGATGACATCCGAATTCGGTCCTTGACCTCGATCCCTAACCCGCTGCCGCAGCCGTACACAGTAACCAATTACGGCTCGCGATTCACAAACGTGACTGTGCTGCCGCTGCCGGGCCGGGTCGTGGGCAAGCCCGCAGTCGATCCGCGGGACAAAAGCATCCTATTCGCAATTGACGAACCGGCTGGCGGAATTTACAGGGCGCAGAAGGTCGCAAGCGGGAACTGGGTGATAGATCCGACACCGATTGTTTCCGGGCTAGAACTGCCTTCTGGCTTGATCGTTCGAACAAATGGGGACTTGTGGTGGACGCACGACTACAACGTGGACAATTCGCGGTCTGTTGGCCGGCTCAAGTGGCCGTGGTCGAGCAATCTACCAGAGACGATCATTGCAGACATATTCAGGATACCTTCGCCGCCCGAGCCTGATGACGACGCGATTGACCTTTGCGTCGCGCCCGAAACATTTGCCGGGTCGTTGGGCCAGGCCGGCTGGCTTGTTGTGGCCGACCGCGGCGTGGACGGGAATGCGTTCAATGCACTGTACTTGGTTGATCCTGAGACGACGAACCTTTACCAGCGGGTCGTCCCGACGTATTTGGTCCAGCCCACGGCTTCAGATCTGGGCGGCGACATCGTCGGGATTGATTCACTGCCTCAGTCAGGTGAGGTCGTGGTCGTCACCAGCGACGGGTTTGTGGTGGCCGTGAACGGCGACGGTGCGCTCCGCTACATCACGACGCAGAATTTGTGGCCGATTGGCGCGCCCGCAAATGGCGCGGCGGTCGCAGTTGATCCACTAAGGGGCCGCATCTGGGTGGCGGACAACAGGCTGGACGAGGTTTGGTCTGTTGATAGCAGCACCGGTGAAGACCAGCGCGAAATCGGGTTCCCGTTGACGAATCCGTCCAGGCCGGACCAGCAGATCAACCTGCACGATCCTGGCATGGCCTTCGCGCCGGACGGCAGCTTCATGGTGCTGAGCGACTGCAGCACAGGCAACGGTGGCGGGCGCGTGCTGGTGTTCCATAATGAGCCGTTTGTAATCCCGGACTTCGCTGTGACGAACGTGGCGGTTCGGTCGGGTGGCGTTACGCTTGCTTGGAGCTCGGCCGGCGCGGTTAACTACAGCGTGCTGCGCGGAACGGACGTGGCCGCCCCGGCCAGCTTCAACATTATAGCGACCAACCTGCAGATGACGGTTTACTCGTTCACGGATACGAATCCGCCTGTTGGGGGTGCGTTCTACCGCGTGGTTGCGTTGCCCGACCCTTTGACTCGGCCGTTGGTGAACCCGTAACGGCTGGCGGGCAAGTGGAGCATGCCTCGCCCGGGTCCGATGCCCGGGCGAGGCATTAGCCGGCTCCAGCGAATGAATATGCAGTCGAGTCGCCATTGAGTGCGGCGTGCGCGCATGCGAAAGTGAGTGGGGGAGAACAAAGCTTCGGTGCCTGAGGAATATGAAAACGAGGCATAGTGAAGTTGCAGCGTTTACGCTGATCGAGTTGCTCGTTGTCATTGCAATTATTGGCATCTTGGCCTCGTTGCTTTTGCCCGTGCTGACAAAGGCCAAGGCGCGTGCGCAGGGTATTCAGTGCATGAGCAACCACCGGCAATTGCTCCTGGCATGGCGTATGTATGTCGAGGACAACAACGACACGCTGCCGTTTGTGAAGCATGGCCCGTTTGCGTGGATTGAAGGTACCGAGGGCGGCAATGGCTGGCTCGACTTCAACGGCAATAACCCCGCGAATTGGGATGTGGACCTGCACATAAAGACCAGCATCCTGTGGCCTTACTGCGGGAATAATGTTGCCATTTTCAAATGCCCTGCTGACCGGAGCTCGGTCAATGTG
>JANWZY010000054.1:1038-13060 GCA_025061935.1 Verrucomicrobiia bacterium | reverse complement strand
AAATGACCGGTCGAAGCAGGTTCACCGAGCTGGGCGGGCTGTGGGAAAAGATGCCACTTGCGCTGGTGTTTACTGTTATTGGCGGGCTGTCAATTTCTGCCTTCCCGTTGTTCAGCGGATTCGTAAGCAAATCAATGGTTGTAGCCGCCAGCTATGAGTTGCATCGGCCCTGGGTCGCGTTTCTGCTGATGCTGGCGTCGGTGGGCACGTTTTTGCACACGGGCCTTAAGGTGCCTTATTTCATCTGGTTCGGCAGGAACAACTGCAGTGCTGAAACTTGGGCGCGGGCGAAAGACGCGCCGTGGAATATGAACTTGGCGATGGCGCTTGCGTCGTTGCTGTGCGTGTTCATTGGGTGTTTCCCGTCGTACCTATACCGGCTGTTGCCCTTTGCCACAAATTTCGAGCCTTACACCGCTTACCATGTGTCGCAAACGCTTCAGTTGTTGCTTTTTACCGGCGCGGGGTTCTTTGTGTTTCTGAAAAAGCTCGTACCGGAGCCGACCATTAGCCTCGATACCGACTGGTTCTACAGGCGGGGGTGGAATCTTTTCGTTCGCGTGGCCGAGCAGTACGTCCAGCGGCTCGATGATTGGCTTGGCGAACTGTACAGGCGCGCAGGAATTGGCGCGGTTGTCAGGTTGGCTTCATGGGCCAATGCGTTCGACGGGCGTGTCGTGGACCGTCTCGTGGACGGATTGGCAGCCATGATAGGGCGGCTCGGCGCGCGGCTTAGGGTCGCACAACGTGGCGGCGTCCAGGAGAACCTGACGCTAGCATTTGTGGTTTTGTTTGTTCTGGTGGGATTTGCGATCTTGCTTTTGTAACAGAGTAATGGAACTCGTCGAGAATCCAAGCCAGGTACCTCTGCTGAGCTTGCTTATTTTTGCGCCGCTCTGTGCCGCGGTTGCGGTTCTATTGCTCCGGCGCGAGCGGGCTGTGCGGTGGTGGGCGCTCGGCTTTACGTTGGCCGAGGCGCTGGCGGCGCTCGGCCTTTTGTTTAAGTTCGACCCCAGTGTTGCAGGATTCCAACTCGTCGAGCGGGCGCGGTGGATTCCATGGCTCGGTGCAAGCTACGCGCTCGGCGTGGATGGTGTCAGCCTGTGGCTTGTGCTCTTGACGGTCGGCTTGTTGCCTCTGTGTGTGTTGTGTTCGTGGCGTCAGATTCAGCATCGGGTGAAGGAGTTCATGGTCTGTCTGCTCGTGCTCGAAAGCGCACTTATCGGTGTGTTTTGTGCGCTCGATGCAATCCTGTTTTTTGTGTTTTGGGAGGCGGTGCTTATTCCGATGAGCCTGGTGATCGGAGTTTGGGGCGGGGCACGCAGGGTGTATGCGGCAATCAAGTTTTTCGTTTATACGATGGCCGGGTCGCTGTTCCTACTGGGGGCGGTTATTGCGCTTTACCAGTATGCGCGCACGTTCAGTATTCCGGAGTTAATGCAGCAGAAGTACGGGCTGGCTTTTCAAGTTTGGATTTTTCTTGCGCTTGCGATCGCGTTTGGAGTGAAGGTGCCCATGTTCCCTTTGCACACCTGGTTGCCAGCGGCGCACGTCGAGGCACCGACTGCGGGCAGTGTGCTTTTGGCAAGTGTGCTGTTGAAGATGGGCACATACGGGTTCGTGCGGTTTTGTTTGTCCGTCACGGCTGATGCTGCCCGGCTGTTCGCGCCATGGATGGTTGGGTTGTCCGTGATAGCCATACTTTACGGCGGGTTGGTCGCACTTGCGCAGACTGACCTGAAGCGGTTGGTCGCTTACTCGAGCATCGGGCACATGGGCTTCGCGACACTAGGCATTTTTGTTCTTAATAGGTCCGGACTGGACGGCGCTCTGCTTGTAATGCTCAGCCATGGCATAACAACGGGTGCTTTGTTCATCGCGGTTGGCGTTGTGTATGAGCGGCTCCATACCCGTGAGCTGGCGCACGTGGCCGGGCTTGGCAAGTCCATGCCCATGTTCACCATGTTGTTGGGCGTGTTCGCGTTGGCGTCGCTGGCTTTCCCGGGCACCAACAATTTCGTCGGCGAGTTTTTGGTATTGGCCGGCACATTCGCGTGGGCGCGGGAGTGGGCAGGTCCGGGTTGGACAATGTTGGTTTTGCTGACCATCCCCGGGCTGGTGGTTGCGGCAGCATACAATCTGCGCATGCTCCAAAAGGTCGCGTTCGGGAGCGCGTCGAACCCGAATCATTCAGGTGTGCGCGATCTCGGCCTGCGTGAGTTGGTGACGCTGTTACCGCTGTGCGCGCTTGTGGTATGGATAGGGTTGAATCCCGGGCCGTTCATGCGCGCGTGGCATGCGAGTGTCGAGTGGTTAATCCAACGATTTTGAGCGGAGTTTGCCGTGGTAAACGCAATTGCTTTTTTGCCCGAGCTGGTTTTATCCGTTGGCGCGCTAGCGTTGTTTGGATTGGCACTAAGCAACGCCGATGTGAGGCGCGCGCGGCTAGTCGCTGCATGCACGGCAGCGGGAGTGTTTTTGTGTACGGTAGCGACGCTTTGGCATCGAGCAATTTTGTTCCACGGCGCATACAGCGTGGATCAGTTCTCGCAACTAATTAAACTGATTATTGCGCTTGGGTACCTTGCCGTGGTGTTGATCAGTGGTGAGCTGCCAGACGTCCGGCCGGAACTGAAGCCCGAGTACTTCCTGTTTGTGACATTGAGCGTGGCGGGGCTTGTGGCGTTGGTCAGCGCAGTCGAGTTGATAACAATCGTGGTTTGCCTCGAATTGGTTTCGTTGCCATTGTATGCGCTTGTGGCGATGCGGCGCGAGCGCGCGGGCTGGCGCGGTCAAATGGAGGCGGCAATCAAATATGTTGTTTTCGGCACCACCGCCACCGGATTAACGCTCTTTGGCATAAGCTGTTTGTACGGTTTGACTGGGTCAACGGCCTTGGCTGAGCTGGTGCAACGGCTGCCGCCGTTAATGCATTCCCCAGTGGCAGTGGTTGGACTCGGCCTGGCGGTGGCAGGGCTGTTTTACAAGCTTGCAGCGTTCCCGTTTCATTTCTGGACGCCGGACGTGTATCAGGGCGGTCCGAACCAGACCGCAGCACTAATAGCTTCATTGCCAAAGATTGGTGCAGTGGCAGTCCTGGTCCGTTTCGCTGGCCTCGCCGGGCCGGGAAACGGGCATCTGGTGTTGGTGCTCAGTGTGTTTGCAGTTTGCTCGATGCTGTACGGGAATCTGATCGCTCTCGTTCAGAGGGACCTGAAACGCCTTTTCGGTTTCTCGGCAATTGCACATGCAGGATACGCGCTGATTGGTCTCGCAGTACTGGGGCAGGAGGGGTACACGGCAGCGCTTTTCCACGTCATAAGTTACGCTGTGATGGTGCTGGCCTGTTTCGCTGTGATCTGTCGGGTCGCTCGTGAGGGCGAAAACCTTAATTTGGAAGACCTAGCCGGGCTTTGGCAGCGCGCCCCGTTGCTTGGAGCAACGCTGCTAGTTGGTGTGTTCGGGCTTGCTGGTGTGCCGCCACTCGCAGGGTTTATGGGCAAGTTGCTGTTGCTCAAATCAGCCCTGGCACAAGGCTACTTGGTGTTGTTTTTCACAGCGCTTGTGAACACAGTGATTGCGATCTATTACTACTTGCAAATTATCCGCGAGGCGTTTTTCCGTGAGCCGGGCGCGCGGCCGTTAATAGAGCTGGACACGCCAACGCGACTTCTGTGTACGGCGCTTATGGCCGTGACAATCTTGCTGGGCATTGCACCAGGATGGCTACTCGACCAATTGTCTGCGTGCACGAAGATCGCGTTGTTAAGCGTTGGTGGGAATGGTTTGTGATGATGTCACGGTAGAGTCGTTACCTAAAAAGCTGATTACTTTTTCTCTGCTCAGAGTTGTTTTCGCAGTTGGCCGCGTCCAGGAAGTTTCGCAATGCAGAGGTTGCAATAAATATGCAGCGGCTAGTTGATTAAGTTTGAGCCAGCTTTACTGGCATTGAGCAACTCCGAAGACAGGAACCTCTTCAGTGAGTGCATTGGTGTTTTCGATGCTTCAGAGTTGCTAGGAGGATGGTGTGGCGCGATTCGGTCTGGCCGAGGCCCGGTGCTGATCCGAGGCGCCCCGGAGCGGTATTTAAGCGCTAACATCCTGGTACTCAGGAGCATGACTCTATTAAGGTTGAGGTGGTAGGCTCGCAATTTTTAGAACAGCGCCGTCCGGACGAATCGGTTGGGCGGGCTCGCCCGGAATTTGCGCTGGACGGGTTGCTCCAATATCCGTAATTTTTACGGTGAGGTTGTCCGGGTAATTTTGCCATGGACACGGGGCAGTTTTTGGTTTAGTTTTGGTTCCGAGCAAATGGGCAAAAGATTTTTGTTATGGGAACACTTTTGTCAGAAAAAACATATCACTACTTGCGCAAGAAGCTGCTGGCTGGGGAAATCCATCCCGGATCAAGGCTGGATTACAAGAAGATTGCCGAGGAGCTTAATATAAGCGTCACGCCTGTCCGCGAGGCGATGGGTAAGCTGGCTTCGGAGGGCTTGATCGAGCTTGTACCTCGCGCGGGGGCTGTTGTGCGCAAGCTCGGCCGTCAAGAGGCGGAGGAACTATACGGGGTGCGGGAAGCGATCGAGACATACGCAGCGGCCAAGGCGGCCGCCAAAATTGCCAATGGCCAATTACAGCAGTTGGAGCGGTTGCTCGATAATATGCATCGAATCATTTCCGAAGCTCCAACCGACCCCACCAGTGTGCTTACTGGGGAAAAGCTGGCCGAATTTTTGGAAGCGGACCTTGCTTTCCATATGACCATAATTGAAGCGGCGGGCAACACGCGCCTTGCTAAGCTTGCGGCGGATGGGCACATCTTGTCCCGGATTTTCGGCACCGAGCGGTTTGGGCATAGCCGCGAGCTCCTAGAGGAAGCCGAGGACCATCACGCGGCTATATTTGAAGCGCTGAAAAAACGCGACGCCGCGGGGGCAGCCCGAATGGTATCTGAACACATCAACCGTAGCTTGGAATTGACTGTATCGCATTTGAACCAAGCTGGGCGCGAGTTGTATTGGCGGCCAGAGTTAGTCGGTAGCATAGGTGTGGGCTTGCAACTCCGCACTTAGGCATACCGCGGCTTTTTACGTCCAGGATGGGTATTTTTGGGGTTTTGGGACCTAAATTAAGTCTTGACAAACGAGAGAAAAAAATTAGCTTGCCCCAGGAAATATATTCAGGTATATGTTTCGTGGCGCGTAAAGCTTGAAGTACTTTAAGTCGAGCATGATCAAGATTAAGAAAACAGAAAGGCTGGCCGGACCGGGCTGGAAGAGGATTCAACACTCGGGTTTTACCCTCATCGAGTTGTTGGTCGTAATCGGCATAATAGCTATCTTGGCCGCAATGCTCTTGCCTGTGCTAAACAAGGCCAAAACGAAGGCGCAGGCGATTGGTTGCTTGAGCAACGGCAGGCAGATCGGATTGGCTTGGCGCATGTATGCTGATGATAATGATGATCGGCTTGTAGATAACACTGGTGGTGGGTTATGGGCTGCGGGGTTCGCGCAAAGTAGTGATGGGAGACTTGGCACTTATTTAACTTGGGGGCCCGAGCCTTCAAATACAAATGTGGCTGCTCTTATAGATCCTGAGTTGGCGCGGCTTGCGAAGTACCTTAAATCGGCTGATGTGTACAAATGCCCGGCTGATAAGTACCAATCTGCTCAGAACCCCGGGCCGCGTTGCCGAAGTATCACCATGAACGCGGCCGTGGGCGGCAACCTGAGCGCGGTCGGGACAGGCATACCCGGGCGCACTTATTTTTCGGCGAGAAAAATGAGTGAACTAGTTTACCCGGGACCGGCCAAGACGTGGGTCACTGTGGACGAGCATCCCGACAGCATTAACGATGCAGTTTTCCAATCGAAACCCGGCTATGCTATAAACGAAGCGCGCTGGCAGGATTTGCCCGCCAGTTACCACAACAATGCTTGTGGTTTTTCTTTTGCCGATGGCCATTCGGAGATTAAGAAATGGCGCGACCAGCGCACCATTCGCGCCGTCAGACTGCAATTTAAGTGGTGGACAGGCGGGTCAGACATGATGACGCCTGGCAATTTGGATTACGCGTGGTTTTGTGACAACATGCCGTGGCGGCAAGGCGGCGCTCAGTAGCTCTTAAATTTTGCGAACGGGGTCGGAAACACTAGAAGTTTCAGAAAAGAATCTGAGCTGGGCCGCGCCGAGGGAGCAATTAATTCAGCGTTCATGAACACATCGAACAAAAAGTTACTTAAACCTTTTGCGAAATAGCTATGAATATTCAGAATTGCAAAAGACTCGCAGGCGCATTGAGGCAGTGCTGCTGCATCGGTGGAAAGCTGGCTGCCATTGCGTTCTTCGTATTATTGAGCGGGGTAGTGGGCCACGCCCAGCAAGACATTAGCTTGCTGGTGTTTACCCGCGACCTCTATACCGGGGTCAACTATTCGGGTGTGCACACTAACGGGGTAATGGTGACGACGACAAACGGGACAAGCCCTGTTTATATAAGTGCCAGTGGTGCGCCATCAGGGGTTTCGATAACGATCCTCACAAACGTGATCTATCCTACGTCGCCGACCATCAACTATGCGTCGAACATTTTAGTGATTTTCGCTGTGACTAATGCGCCGCGTGGCGACTACCCGATCACGATTCGGGCATGGGTCGAGGGTGTGGAAACAAACACCGAGACGATGACATTGCACGTGGGCGATTTGCTTATTTGGCGCGCATCAGACCCTGCCAATAATCGCTGGTCTGTGAGCGCGAATTGGGGGCCGCCAATCGCGCCGACGCCCGGAGCGAATGTCAAGTTCGAGGACGAAGGCACTATTACGAATTATGTGGATGGCTCGTTTACCCTGGGCCGGCTTTCATACGTCTCATACGGGAACTGGGTGCGCGAGACCATAATTGCGCCTGGCGCGGGGCTGCTTGTCACTAACGGGTTTATTGCCAACAACGAAACTGCTGGTCCAAGCAAGACGGGAACGAACTATTTTGTCGGCACGAATGGTGCAAGTTTGATTATCAGTAACCCACTGGCAAATTGTTCGTTCAATACTTACAACGGTGGAAACGGTGGTATCCAGTATGATCTTTCACGCTTGGACAACTTTATTGCGGACGTGAACCGGTTCGGTATCGCCGACGTGAGTTTGGTCAGCGAAGGCAGCATAGGAGCTCAGGGGCCAAGAACGTTTTCGCTTGCAAAAACGAACATCATTCGTGCTTGGTACAGTGCGCCGATGGATGAGTACGGACATTTCACCAACTCGATACAAATTTGGAACAATGAGCAAGCGTTCAATAACGGCGCAAACTTCACGTTGCTGTTTGGCATCTCGAACGCATTTTTTGCGGACAGTATTGTGTTAGGCAGGTGCCGCGTTGCAGGTGGAAGCACCATTGCCAGGTTTAACACTGATCTGATGTACGTGACCAACGTCGCCGGTAACGTTACAAATGTCATAACAAACAGGTTTGTTGCTTACTTTAGGAACACAAACGGTGGTCGGATGTCATTATTTGGCTTGGCTGTGGATTCCGGCACAAACCGGGTTTCGAGCGGCTCGGGCGCGCAGGCCGATTTCACCGGCGGCACGCTTGACATGCTTGTTGACACCATGTGGCTCGGTCGGAATCGGGTCAACAGCACCACTAATGCCCAGGCGCGGTTTCGAGGGTTCCTAACGTTTTCCAATGGGATAGTTGACGTGAATGTGGCGCGGCTCGGTTATAAGCAGCACGTAACCGACGGCCGGTGCGAGGGCCGGATCACGATAAACGGCCCTGGCACCCTTGTCGTCAATGAACTCTTGGAGTTGGGTTATAATGCTGGCCATTACGGGGGCACTGATGGAAACAACGGCCCGAACAGCTTCGGTGAACTAGTTCTTTCCCACCCGGGTGCTGTGGCAAGGGTTAACACTGTTAAGGTTGGCAATCGGAGCGGCGCTGGTACCACTCCTAATCGAATCCAGTTGACCGGTGGGCATCTAATCCTCTCGAATACAATCGGTGTAGTGTCCGGCCCCGACGACGCCAAGCTTGGCGCGCTCGAAATGACCGGAGCTCAACTTACACTTCACATCAAGGGTACTCAGCCGATCATTTACACGACTAACCTGAACGCTGGAACCCCTGCCAGTACAATCAACATCGCGTCTGTGACGGGCGTGAGTGAGTATCCTGTGACTATTCCGATCATAGTTTACGACAACTGTCCTGCAGCGAACTTTGTGATAGGGAGGTTGCCTTCAGGCTTGGTTGGTAGCATCATGAACAACACTGCGAATAAGGCGATCGAGCTTACGCTGAATACAAACGTGCCTAAGGTATTGGTTTGGCGTGGGAATGTGAGCAGTGATTGGGACACGACCACAAAAAACTGGGTGACGTTGGGTGGTGGAGTAGCTACGAACTTTACGGATGGGGATTTTGTAGTGTTTGACGACACGGCTCAACGGAAGGCTGTCAACATTGTGGAGGACGTGCAGCCTGGTCAGTCTGCTGATATGCCCGGCATTCTGGTGAGCAACAGCACAGGCGGTTATACCTTCAGTGGCTGGGGCCGGGTAGTAGGCGGCACGCGGCTTGTTAAGGTTGGCACGAGTCCGTTGGTGTTTAATGCGGTGTATGAGGGTGCGGTTGAGTTGGTGGAAGGCAGCATGAGTGGCAGTGGTGAGGTTGGGACGGTTACAGTTGGCAGTGGGGCGCGGTTTGACTTTGGTGGTAAGGTAAGTGGTGGGTTAGTGGTTTCTGGGTTTGTGAGGTTGCTTAGTGGTGGGGAGGTGATTGGGCCTGTTACGATTCGGACTGGTGGTGCTGTGACGAACTTTGGTGTAATTAGGACGCTTACGGCGCAGGTGACGATGCAGGAGGGCAGCTATTTGGAGAATGGGCCTGGTGGGTTAGTGGATGCGAGGGTGCCTTGGGATGTGCCGAACAACTCGACGATTGTAAACAATGGGGTGATTTTGCTGACTGGGCCTGCGGGTGGGAATCGGGGTTTGAATATTAACGCTGGTGCTACGCTGATGGGGACGGGTTTGATAACTTTGGGCAGCGAGGGCATTGGGAGCATTAATGATGCGCGGGTGAACATAAATTCTGGAGGTCGGCTTATAATTGGGAATGCGCCCAATCAGATAGCGGGCATTGGGATAGCGACGCGGCTGGATTTGTTCTACGGTTCGCAGACGATTTTTGATGTGAATCCTGCAGGTGGCAATGACGTGATCAGCAACAAGACCACCTACTATGGGTTTGAGTTGGCTGGCAAGGTCAACTTTGGTGCGAATGCGTCGCAGGGAGGGACGTTGTACATAAACCGTGTGGGCAGTGGGCAGTTTACGCCTGGTCAGGTGCTGTATTTGTTTGATCGGACGGACAATACGCCTGACAACAGTGTGCCTGCGCCGCCTGCTGTTACGCCTGCGCCTGGGCCGGGTTTGGCTTGGGACATATCTGACATGATAACGAACTTGACGTTGCGGGTTGGCGCGCCGCCTGTGTTGACACGGACGGTTGAGGGCGGGACGAACTTGGTGTTTGAGTGGCCGTGGAGTTATCGTGGTTGGCGGTTGGAGGTTCAGACCAATGCGCTGTCTGTAGGTTTGAGCACGAACTGGGTCACTGTTCCTGGTTCGTTTGTGACGAACCGAGTGGTTGTGCCTGTTGGGCTGGGTTATACCAACTGGCCGCCCAACTCGGCCATCTTCTACAGACTCGCATACCCGTGAGCTGGGACTGAAACGAGGCTGGTGTAGCTGGCTATTGGCGCAACCCGGGCTGAGGAAACGGCTTGGTGGGCGTTCGATGACCTAGAGCGTGTGGGTGGATGCGCGAGGCGTTTCTTTAAAGTCACTGCGCAGCACCTTTAAAGGCTTTCGGTAAGGGTTCGGCCTTTGTGCGCAGCAGCGAATGGCCAGGGAGCGCGGGTTGGAAGGGTGAACTGTTACCGAAGCGGGTAGCTGATGGCATTGCCGGACTCGGCGCAGAGAGAGTGGCGCGCGCCGAGTGCGCGGGTTTGAAAACCAAAAGCCAAATTCACCAAAATGCCATGAATCCAACGAAGCGTTCAGCCAACGGTTGCGCCGTCGGAAGCCTAACAGGAGAAAGGCACGCCCAAGCCAGCACAACTCTACGGCGGAGATCGGCCACGGGTTCTCGCCTGGGTATAATTCTAATCTTGTTTCTGGCCTTCACTTCAGTAGGTATCGCGCAAACTGTCCAGTTCCGGGCTAGCCGTGTGCGCGTGACTGTGCCCGTCGGCTCGACCGAGACGCATGTAATAACCAACCTCGTGATTGTAACCAATGTGACCAGCCCGGTGTACTTTGAGGTAACAGGGTTGCCCCCGGGCGCAAGTTGTGCGCTAAGAGATCCGGCTGGGAACCCGCTGACCTCGACAACCCAAACCACGAATTTGTGGTTGTGGCTTTATCTGACCAATATACCGAAAGGCACGCACACAATCAGCCTTAACGCGACCGGCGGCGCGACAAACAACATATTGTTCGTTTTGCAGTCGGGCCACGTTTGGAACGGCGCGCCGGGCCAAACGCGGTATTGGTCAGACCCTGCCAGTTGGCTTGGTGGGTCCATACCCGGCCCGGAGGACGAAGTCTTGTTTACTGACCTAGGAGGCCAGACGAACCTTATCACTAACTGCGTTGTGGATGTTGACGCTACAATCAGCTCGCTCCGGTTCCTGCAAACGAATGTGACTCGGTTCCATACCTTGCACATCAATCCTGGCAAAACGCTTGCCATTACGGGCGCAAATGGGTTCAGCCTCATGCGGGACTACATAAGCGAGTTTGTGGGGTTGGGGAACCCACCTACTGTGACCGTCACGGGTGAGGGCGGGACACTCATAGTGAGTAACAGGGACGCCACTGTGGCGGTGTTGATTGATGGACTGGTTTACCCAACCAACAACTTTTCTGGCTTGGGCACCTTCCTTGCCGATGTCAACCGGGTTAGCTTCGGGGATTATTCTGCGTATCCAAACTTCTGGAACTTGGACGCCAACGGCTACAACGGCTATCCACGGCGGTTCGTCCAGGCGACTTTTCTTGCGCGCACTAACATTATCAGGGCGCGGTATGCCGACCCGAATAATTACACAAATGCGGACGATAGGCTTTACTCGGTCTGCTTCATGAGCAGCGCATACTCAGGGTCCACCACGCCCTACCCGTACTTGTACCTCGGCGTTTCAAACGTGTTTTATGCCGACAGCGTTTGCTTTGTCGGGGCCAACCAGCAGGGCTACGTGTTGTTCAATCCTGCGTTTGCGACCAACAATCCGATTGCCATTTTCCGCGGGCTAAACGGCGGGCGCATGTCTGCATTCGCTATAGCTGACCAAGCAGGAACGAATGCCGGTAACGCGAACATCAAGGCGTGGGTCGATTTTGCGAGCTATAACGGGACAGTGGACATTTTGGCCGACAGACTTTACATCGCCCGCGACAGAAAGCTCATCGCCTCCGACCCGAACTTCCAGGGTGACTTGTACATCAGCAAGGGGATTATCGATGTCAACGTGGCCTACATCGGCTGTCAGGACAGTGGTGGCCACACGAACTTGTACGATTTCCGCGGTTACTGCCGGGGCGTGTTGGTCGTAAGCAACACAGCCGTGTTCAAGGTAAATGACACATTGCACTTGGGATACACGACAGAGACCAACACACTGTATCTGCTTCAGCGCGACCGGAATCAAGGCAGGGTCTATGTTGGCCCGGGTGGCACTGTAATGGTCAATACAGTGAAAGTCGGCGGCGTAACAAAATGGGGCGGCGGGCACGAAGTCGGAAACTGTTTCATCCTTAGCTCAGGCGCGCACCTGATCGTCACGAACACTATTGCTGCGCCGGATGAATACGGGCATAAGAAGCTGACCACGTTCGACTTGAGAGGCGCGACGTTGACGCTTCATATCAAGGGTACTCAGCCGATCATTTACACGACTAACCTGAACGCTGGAACCCCTGCCAGTACAATCAACATCGCGTCT
>JANWZY010000054.1:0-939 GCA_025061935.1 Verrucomicrobiia bacterium | reverse complement strand
GGTTTGAGCACGAACTGGGTCACTGTTCCTGGTTCGTTTGTGACGAACCGAGTGGTTGTGCCTGTTGGGCTGGGTTACACCAACTTCCCGCCCAACTCGGCCATCTTCTACAGACTCGCATACCCGTGAGTGTGCAGGGATTAGCGGCAGGTAAGGTTACCGAGACTAGGCCCCGGCCGTTTTGCGGCTGGGGTCTTTTGTATGGTTTTTGGTGAGCAGAGCTTATGAATCTAGCAAGTGTGAAAAGAGCAACGCTGCGGATCGCGTGGGTCGGCACAACCCTAGCATCGGTTGGAGTCACTTTGGCATCCGGACGCGCTGCAATACCGGCGTTTCCAGGGGCTGAGGGTGCGGGCGCGTTTACGCCGGGCGGGCGCGGCGGCAAGGTTTTCGTGGTCACAAACCTGAATGACGGCGGGCCGGGTAGCCTCCGCGAAGCCGTCGAAGCGTCTGGCCCGAGGATTGTTGTGTTTGGCGTTTCCGGGATCATCACGCTGACGAACCGGCTCCAGATAAACAATCCGTTCATAACGATTGCGGGTCAGACCGCGCCCGGCGACGGCATATGCGTGCGGGGCGAGACCACCGAGATAAACACGCATGACGTGGTTATCCGGTACGTGCGGTTCCGGCGTGGGAACCTGACCCGGCGCGATGATGCGCTCGGTGGGTATCCGCGTGGTAACATCATTATTGACCACTGCTCGTTTAGCTGGGGTTTGGACGAGAACGTTTCGTTGTACCGTTGGATTGAGCGCGGGCCGGACGGGCAAATGAAGAAACGGCCAGTGGAAAATATCACGATACAATGGTGCATTGTGAGCGAGGCGCTCGATTTGAACAACCACGCATTTGGCGGCACCTGGGGCGGGCGGAATGCTTCGTTCCATCACAACCTGCTGGCATGTAACACGGGCCGGAATCCAAGCATCGGTTACG
>JANWZY010000053.1 GCA_025061935.1 Verrucomicrobiia bacterium | reverse complement strand
TGGGCGAATTTGCGCGCGCGGGGCGTGGCGCGCGCTGGCTCAATTGTAGCAGTGCATGCCACTGGTGATTGCTTCAGTGCGGCTGTGGCGTGTTAACTGCGGTGCCGGGTTCAGATTGCGCTCGCAACTCGATGCCAAGCCCGGTCTGCGTCGGCGGTTCATTGAACTTTCCGATGGCGCGGTATTTGGCGTAACGCCGGCGTACGCGCTCGTCCGGGCTGAGTTTAAGCAATTCCTCCAGATGCCGTATCAGGGCGGATTTTAGATTCGCTGCGGTCGTTTCGGGGTCGCGGTGCGCGCCGCCGAGCGGTTCAGGTATAACCTCGTCAACCAATCCGAATTCGAGCAGGTCTTTAGAAGTTATTCGCAGCGCTTCGGCAGCCGTTGGCGCGGCTGTGCGGTCCTTCCACAGGATTGCTGCGCACCCTTCGGGGCTGATTACGGAATAGTACGCGTTTTCGAGGATGAGGATCCTATCGGCCACGCCGATGCCGAGCGCGCCGCCTGAGCCGCCCTCGCCGATTACAGCGGCGATGATCGGCACGCGTAGCACCGCCATTTCTCTCAGGTTCACCGCGATCGCTTCAGCGATATGCCTCTCTTCAGCGCCGATACCGGGATAGGCGCCGGCAGTATCAATAAGTGTGATGATCGGCAGATTGAATTTGTCCGCCAACTTCATGAGGCGCAGGGCCTTGCGATAACCTTCTGGGTGCGCGCAGCCGAAATTTCGCTTGAGGTTTTCCTTGGTATCCCGCCCTTTTTGCGTGCCGATCAGCATTACTCGGTGCCCGTCAAGTCGCGCGAATCCGCCTACGATTGCGCCGTCGTCGGCGTATAGCCTGTCGCCATGCAGCTCGCTGAAGTCTCTGAATATGAGCCGCACATAGTCGAGCGTGAAAGGGCGCAACGGGTGCCGCGCGATTTGGACGCGCTGCCAAGCTGTCAGGTTCGAGAAAATCTCCTTGCGCGTTTCGGCAATTTTTTTCTCGATCTGTTCGATTTCAGCGCTCAAGTCCACATTTGGCGCATTGGTCTGCTGGAGTTTCTTCAGCTCGGCAAGCTTGGTTTCAAGCTCGACGATCGGCCGTTCGAAATCCAGTTCGTGCTTCATCAGCAAGTAACAGTAGTAGCCCGCAGCACCCGAAGCAATGCATAATTTTCCTGCGGCCTGCGCGGCGCCGCAGTCTGGCATTTTTACGCCGGGCGCAGGCTTATTGCTTAACAATCGCGTCTGGCAGCTCGTTCTTGTCGTCCGGCGTGCGGGGGAAATGTGCTGCGAGCAGCTCGCCAACTTGTTGGATAGCGGTCACAATGCCTTCGGTGAACCTACCCGCTTTGAAGTCTGCAGCCATCTTTTGTGCGACCTGTTCCCAGAACTGGTGGCCGCACTTGGCATGAATGGCTTGGTCGCCAAGTACGGCAAACTGTTGTGCGCGCGGCGCGACGTAGATCAGTACCGCATTGCGCAGGCGCGTGCGCGCCATGCCTAGCTTTACAAATGCCCGTTTGGCTGCTTCCAGTGCGTCCTTGGGTTTGCGCCGGGTCACCAGCACGCGAATTTCGCCCGAAGTCCGTTGCTCGGCTGCCCGAATGGCTTCCGTGATTTCGGCTTCGCGTAATTGATGGATGAACTTGCCTGGGCGCATGAGAATTTACCATCTGCCGCCGGCGCCGCCGCCGCCGAAGCTGCCGCCGCCGCCGATGAACCCGCCTCCACCGCCGGGAAGTCCGCCGCCGCCCCAGCCGCGGCCGGAAAATCCGCCACCGAACCCGCCCCCGAACCAGTCGTTCCAATGCGATCTGCCGCCGGCGCCATACACGATGCCCCGCCGCAACGTCCAGACCAGGAGAAGAATCACTAGTAAGAGCAGCCCGACGAGGACCGCTTCGGTGTACTCGCGAAGTGCAATCTGACGTTTGATGCGGACAAAATCATTGCTTCCGGGTGCGCCCGCTGTGGCGCCGGCGCCTTCCGACTCGCCTCTTGCAGCCGCCAGGATTGCTTCGACGCCCGCGGTCAACCCCGCGTCGAAATCGCCTTTGCGGAAATGTGGCTTGATCACGTCTTCAATAATTCGTTTGCAGAGCGCGTCTGGCAGCGCGGCTTCTAGCCCGTAGCCAACCTGCAGGTACATTGCTCTGTCTTGGACGAACACAAACAAGACCGCGCCATTGTCTTTACCTTTCTGCCCTACGCCCCATGCTTGGGCGACGCGCACCGTGTAGTCTTCGATCGAGGAGTCGGACTGCATTTTTGGGAAAATCGCGACAACGATTTGGCCCGAGGTCTCGCGCTCGAACTGGGCGAGCAGCCGGTCCAGGTGTGCGGCGGTCGCCGGTGAGACCACGCCCGCGTAGTCGTTAAAGTAATTTTTCGGTGGCGGCGGGATAACCTCGGCCGCGAATCCCCAGGCGCAAATCCAGACCAGAAGCGATGTGAGTAGCGGGTGCACGCGGTCAGTTATGCGGTTCCTGCGCTTGGCCGGTGCGCGGGCTGAAGTTGAACTGTACCTTTGGTGGCGTATCCGCGCCTGTGGAAGCGGTGAAATACGGCCGCTCTTTGAATCCGAGCCAGCCCGCGTACAACAGCGCGGGGAAAGATTTGATTGCCGTGTTGTACGCGCGCACGGCTTCGTTGAACCGCGCGCGTTCGACAGCGATCCGGTTCTCGGTGCCTTCCAACTGCGCCTGCAAGTCGCGGAAGTTTTCGGTGGCGCGCAGTTGGGGATACCGCTCGACTACAAGCAGCAGGCGCGCCAGCGCCGCTGAGAGCGCGGCCTGGGCTTTTTCGAATTCGGCCAGCTTCGCTGGGTCAACTGGCGCCGAGTTGGGATCCAACCTGAGCTGGCCCACGGATGCGCGTGCTTCGGTTATTTCGGTCAGCGTGGATTTCTCGAACTCTGCGGCGCCGGAAACGGTCGCCACCAGGTTTGGTATCAGGTCGAGCCGGCGCTGATAGACGTTTTGGACCTGTGCCCATTGGTTGTCCACCGCCTGGGATAACTTGACCAGTTGGTTGTAGCTGGCAATTGCGCCGAGCGCGAGGATCAGCACCACAAGGCCGATGCCGGCCATTAACGCGCATCCTATGCCGAACTTTTTCATGGGGGTTTTGATTTCTGGCGCTCTAACTTCCGCGCCGTGGAAGCTTTAGTGTTACGGCGTCAATCATTGCACCCGTATGCAGAACCTGCTGTCTGTGCCACCGTTACTGGTGCACAGCTTGGTTTCGCCTACCGGCCTCGGTTCGTTTATGCAAACGGCTCGCGAAGGCCGGTACGGGCTGTTTTGCCTAGCGCTGTCCAAAACGCGTTTGGCGCAGGCCTATTTTTTCTGTTCCGCAGCTTTTTGCTGGGCCTGTTGCTTCTGAATTTCTTTCTCGACGTCCTCGGCCTTGATGATCTCAATTTTTGCGCCTTTCTGAAGTTCTTCCAGCGACGGGACCTTGATAATGTCGCTTGTTACTGGCGGTGTAGTCGGCGCGCTCGCCTGCGGCGGCGGGCTGTTTGTAATCAGCTCCATCTCGAAAATGAGGAGCGCGTTTGGTGGGATGCCGGGCCGACCTATTTCGCCGTATCCGAGTTCGGGCGGCACATAGAGTTCCCACTTCGAGCCGACCTTCATCATTTGCAGTGCCTCGATCCAGCCCTTGATAAGCCCGCGGTTGACTGGTGTGGTCAGCGGCTGGCCGCGCTTCAGGCTGCTGTCGAACTCGGTACCGTCCAGCAACCGCCCTGTATAGTGCACTTGCACAATATCATTTGAGCCGGGCACAGGCCCTTGGCCATCCTTGAGCACCTTGTACTGTAAGCCGCTAGGGGTGGTGATTACGCCCGGCTTGGTCTTGTTTTCCGCCAGGAAGGCCTCGGCTTTCTGCTTGTTTTCAGCCGCCTGCTGTTTGCGACGTTGCTCGGCGCGTTCGCCCGCGCGCCGTTCTGCAGCCATCATGACATTGCGCATTTCTTGTTCAGAAAGCATGGGCGGCTTGTTTGTGTCCAGGTAATCGCGGATCGCCCTGGCGATTATCTGCACGTCTGGTTCGAACTCGAGGCGCTTGCAGTACTCAGCTATGCGCATACCGATTGCATAACTGAGCCGTTCGGCCTCGTTGGTCAGTGCGGAACCTGAGCCGGGTGGTTGGGGCTCCTGGGCTTGGATAGTCAGCAAAGACGTCGCGATAGTCAGTACCGTCAGTTTTCTCGGTTTCATACCGCAGGGATTCTTTCACAGGCGCGCTGAAGTTTCAACTGAATATGTGGCGCTTGAAGCGCAAGTGCGCGCAAATCGTATTCCACGCAGTTCCGATGCGCATGCGGCGGAGCATGCGGGTTCGAAATCTGAGCCGCCGGCGGCGCGCGCCTAACATTTGGTCCGTGGCACCGTCGCTGGGTGTATCGTAGCTTTGGACGGGTTTTGGTGTCAGGACTGGTGTTCCGGCCTCGCTGACTCGGGTCTGAATCATCGTCGGCCAGGAAGCGTTCCTGGCTGCTTAACCAATGGGCGTGCCGGATGTGAGTGCCACTGGCACTTGGCGAGTGCAGTGGGGTGCACTGAAAAATGGCGCTTCTGCGGCGCTGCGACGAGGCTCGGACAATTTCAGCAGTTACTAGCAAAAGATCTTTCAAGCGAGCGAGGTTTTGGACTTTTGGGGCGGTGCCCAAGCTGCCAAGAGGGTCACGTCGGGTTGGGCTGCGCAAGTTTGGTGCGCTGAGGCGTTTGATAATGAAGTGACCGTGAACCAACGGATTACCGGTGTGGGAGTGCTGTCGCGCGTGTGCCGGCAGTCCTTAGACGGGCTGAAATAGCCCGCTTTGGTTGCCCGTAATACAGCATGTATGAGTTGCATTGGTGGATGTCTGATATCTGAGACTGAACTGCCACTAGGTGTCCGGTTGCATCTCGGGCGCGGGCTTAATGGCGCGCATCGGCGCAAACAATTGCGCAAGCAGGTGCAGCAGACTCAGGACCTATTGTGTCATCAGCGGGCGCCTAACCCGATATCTCAAATCCACAGGTCACGCTGTGGCGTAGCAGGACGAATCGCCCATGACTCACTCGTAAGGACTCCGGCCTTCGGCGTCTCGAGGCTCGAACGCACGCGCAGGCTCAGTCGTCCCCTTCGGGGCTTTGGCCTACCACGGGAGATTGGACATTCCCACGCCACTGATGTGGCGGGCTTTGGTCTGGCGCGCCTGCTGGTGCTCAAGATTTTGTGCAGGTGCAAAGCCGCGGAGGACGCCAGACCGTAGCCCGCTTGTGTCAACGGTGTGGAAAAATGAGCCAGAATGTCGAACCAGCCCGCGGGAGGGGCGACAGAAATTGTACACGGCCGTGCGCGCGTCAAACGCGAACGCCCGGTGCATTGCCAAGAGCGGGAACCCGGCGGCTGATGGATATCACACCTCGGTAAGTGGTTGGGTCGTGGAATCGGCCGAGTAAAATTTGAATCTAGCGCTCAAGCTCGGTGCTGGTGCCAGGAACTAGCTCAGCGGTGTGCAATGTCCGGGCCACGGCGGTCGGCGTGGGTCAAGCGGGCGAGAATGCGCGTTTGCGGCTCGGCCTAATCGGTAGGCTCCGTCTGCGTGGTCGGGTTTTGACTAGGCTCGTGTATGAGAAGTGCCTCGCAGCAACGAGTGCCAGGATTGACTGTTGAGGACATCGCTCAATGCTGCGCCGTACTAACGGCGGCGTTTCAACTTCGGATTCACAAGGTGGTTTGCCCGGTGTCGGTGGGAGACTGGGTTGCGTACCGAATTTCATAGATGGTGTGTCCAACCCTGCGCTTCACGATGCATGGAACCTCTCGGGTTTGGAGAGCGCGGCAAGAACGTGAATTTTGCGGCCTTTTCCGGATGTGTAGCGCGCGATAATTGCGAGTCTTACAGTGAGTGGCGCCTTTTCATTCGCTCTAGTCTTTACCTAAGGGGAAGCGGAACCGCGGCCGGCCCACAGCACGGTTTCAACTGGCTTACGCCTAAGGCCGAGCGATTGGATGGTTTACCGCTGCGGGTGCCTTTTACGACCCGGCTGAAGGCGGAGTGCCAATTGGAGCTGTTGAGAAAAGCGTTACCGAGTTATGCAAGGCCCAGGAGGTTTTTCCGGGTTTGTCCAAGAGTTTCGCTTGAAAGCGGACATGTTCAATTGAAAGCGGGCATGGGGATTTCGCTCGCCTTTTAGCACTGGCCATTGGCGGTCTGTTCTGATCCCAATTAGCCCTCGGCTTGAAAGCGTTGGTTGAAGGCGTACGCTCCGCCGCTTCGCCGAGCCTGGCGTGTGGCGCGACTTAAATTGCAATGGTGCGTTTGTGGCCCGGCCCGGATCGCACCGGCGCGTAAAAGAACGTGGGGGGGTTACGACCTACCGTTGTTTCCGCTCGGTCCGGCAGTTGATTAATTGGACGTCTGCTTCTTTGACGACGTCGTCTTGCTCGACCTGCCTGAAAACGGAGTTGTAGATCCGCACGTTTTTGATTTCTGCGCCGGGGAACCCGACGACGTAAAGCACGCGCGGGGTGCGCTGCACGGAAATGTTTTCCATGACCACGTTGCGCACCACCGGCATAAACATTCCGTTTGTGCCTTCTTCGTAAAGGAAATCAATTTCGAGCACAGCGCGCGCGACCTGGCCAACTTTAACATTGCGCATGTAAACGTTTTCGACCACGCCGCCGCGCACCGCGTTGGACTTGAACCGCAACACGCGATCGAGGTTCGGGCTGTCCATTTCGCAGTCCTCGGCAAATACGTTTTTGCACCCACCGGATATTTCGCTGCCGATGACCACCCCGCCGTGGCCGTCGCGCATTGTACAGCGGCGAATGACTATGTTGGAGGACGGTATACCGATGCGGCGCCCGTCTTCGTTCCGGCCTGACTTGATCGCTATGCAATCGTCGCCAGTGTCGAAATAGCACCCTTCAATCAGCACGTCTGTGCAAGACTCGGGATTGCACCCGTCGTTGTTCGGCCCGTGGCCGATAATGGTCACGTTACGGATGATCACGTTGGTGCACAGCACCGGGTTGAGGTGCCACATGGGCGAGTTGAGCACGCGCACGCCTTCGACGAGCACGTTCCGGCAGCTATGCGGCGCGAACAGGTTCGGCCGGAGGTAATCGCCCTCGCCATACACGCGTTGCGACACCGGCACATTGTTGCGAGCCTGTTCGATTAGCCTGTCGCGCGCGCTCTTTTGTTGTTGCGGGTTGTTGGCCCAGTCTTGGCGGTTTTTCCAGCGGCCTTTCCAGGGCCACCATGGCTCGCCGCGCCCGTCTAGGGTACCTTTGCCCGTGACGGCGATGTTTTCCTGCCCGTAGGCGTAGATAAGCGGCGAGTAGTTGTACAACTCGAGTCCTTCCCATCTGGTGAGGACCGGCGGCAGGTAGTCTGTCGTATTCGTACTGAACAGCAGCGTTGCGCCTTCTGCCACATGCAGGTTGACATTGCTCAGCAGCCGGATCGGGCCGGTATGGTAGTTGCCCGGCGGTACAACTACTCTGCCGCCACCAGCTTTGTGGCACGCCTCGATTGCGCGCGCAATTGCCTTGGTGCAGTCTGTTTTGCCGTCGCCGACCGCGCCGTAATCTGTAATAACGAAATCCCTGTCCGGGAACACCGGCGGCTTAATCCGGGCCAGGATTTCCGGTACCAGCGCCCAACCTTCTTTGGATAGAGCCGGGTTGCCTTCGATCTTCATTGGCAGGGCAAGTAATTTTTGCATCTCGATGCCGGCGAGGATAAACGGCCCGACGCCTTTGAGGTCGTTGTCAACCACGGCCTCGAAAATGTAATATTCGAACGAGCCGTCGCGCGGGCGCGTCTTGCCCCCGACGGTTGTAGTAAAGCCCAACCCGGCCACAGAACAGCAGCGCGTGAGTGAGACGGCGCCCTGCTCATTCGTTCTAATAAACTGTTTAATGATGCCCTCGTAACCGCGGACGATAGCAGGGATGTAATCGCGGGTCAGGTATCCCCGGTTCACGGCTTTGGCTAGCGCATAGACAAACATGCACGAGGCGGTCGCTTCGCGATAGTTCCCCTCGCGCTCCGGCTGATCTAGCACCTGCCACCACACACCGGTGTCTTTGTCCTGCCACCGCACTATGCCCTTGGCGGTTTTGTTTAGTATGCCGAGGATCTCTTTACGGCCTGGATGCGACTCGGGCAAGAAATCCAGCACGTCCACCTGTGCCATGACCCACCAGCCGACGGCACGGCCCCAGAAGTTCGAAGATAGGCCTGTGCGCGGATTGGCCCAGGGTTGTTGGCGCTTTTCGTCCCACCCGTGGTAGTAAAGGCCCGTTTTTGGATCATAAGCGGCTTTGTCCATCAGCCGGAATTGTTTTACCACGTCATCGAAGTCTTCAGCCGGCCCGAACAGCATGATGTATTCGGCATAGAACGGCGCGCCCATGTAAAGCCCGTCGAGCCACATCTGATACGGGTACCGCTGCTTGTGCCAGAACCCGCCTTCACTGGTCCGGGGGTGGCTCGACAGTTGTTTGCGGAGCAGATCAGCGGCCTTTTTGTAGCGCGGCTCGTTTGTGAGCCTGTACAATGCGAGCACTGTTTTGCCGGGGTTGATGTGGTCAATGTTGTATTCATCGAGCCGGTACGTTTGAATGTCTCCGTCGGGTGTAATAAATGACCCGATGGCCTCTTGCACGAACTGGAAGTACCGCGGGTTCGGCACGTGCTCGTGCAGTTTCAATAGTGAAAGCGTGAACAGGCCGGCAGTGTAATCCCAGCGTGCGCGGCCGCCGGGCCGCCATGCAAGCGAGTCGCCGCGCCTGGCTATTTCGGCGTCGGCCAGACGCACAGACCATTCGAGCGGCGTAGCGCCATCGAACCGACCCGCGCCATTTGCGAATGCAACCGTGGACGCAGTTGCGCAAATAAGGAGTGCAAAGCCGTAAACCGCCAAGTTGTAAGCGAGTTTTGCTCTCATTTGCGGGACTGTCGCATTTTTATTTTGTTTCCACATGCCGGCGAATTTTGCAAACTTGGGTTCGAGTTGTGAAGCGTATTCGGTTATTGGCGCGTATTTGGACTGACCGGGCAGCCTGCGGCCGCACGGGCACGACAGTGCCACGATGCCGTGGTTCTTGAAGACATGACTGGTCGTGGGAACATGTGTAATTAACCGATTGGCCGGGTATGAATCGGCTCGTAATAGGGCTTTTCGCAGGTGTGATTGCGCTGGGTGGATGCAGTAAAAATGGCGCGGCCAGGCCTGGGAGCCATGCTGAGGCATCATCGCCACGTCCAGCGGACCAATTGCAGAAGGTCGCCGAATCTGATCCTGCCGCAGTCCTGGCCGAGCTTACACATGCGTTGCGCAAGTTCAGCGTCGAGAACCGGCGTGTCCCGGCCAGCCTCGACGAGCTTCTCAGAGCCGGGTACTTGCGGGCCATACCGACTCCGCCGCCGGGCAAGAAGTTTGCAATAGACCCTAAGCGGGTCGAAGTTGTGTTGGCAAGTGAATAGGTTGGATAGCGTACATACGTTCGTTCGGTCCGTGCCACAAGCGTTGCGGGTGGCACCTGCGCGCGCTGGAGGCTCCGGTTTATCTGGCGCGGCGACCAGCCGGCCCGGTGCGTTTACGCTTGTCGAGCTGCTGGTTGTTATAGGAATTATTGCGATACTGGCGGCGTTGTTGCTCCCGGCGCTCGCGGCGGCCAAGGCGCGCGCGTGGCGCGTGCAATGCACGGCGCAAATGAAGCAATTGGGTACCGCATTCACGCTTTTTGCAAGTGAGCGAAATGACATGTACCCCCCGGCGGCTTTTTCCACCGGCCCGTACCAGTACCAACTGAGTTGGGACGATTACATTCACAGGTTGATCGGCGGCACGGACACCGAAGCGGACCTGATGCTCGGTATTACGGATGGCGATTTTGTACCGAAAACGCTCAAGTGCCCGGCCGATAGGCGCGAGATTACGATTAATTATGCTGCTTTCGGGCAACGTCGGTCTTACGCGGTAAACTGGGCTGGGCCGAGCTGGCAATTGCGCTCTGCCACGGCGCCGTTGCCCCAACCGGTTTATGGAATCGGCGTTTATTACAATGTCGGTGGCGGCGCGCTGCCGGATTGGGAACCGCGCGGCTACCGCACCGCGGCGATACCCGATCCCGCCGGTGCGTTCTTGCTGGTTGAATTGCCGAACGGCAGGAACATTGCAGGAAACGATTGGCCATCGTTTTGCGCGGGACCGGGTTCGCGGCTCCCGCCTACCACCTCCGACGGGATCACTCCTGACTGTGTCCAGATCGGCGACGCCAGCGCCGTGTTAAATTACGGCTCGGTTGCCTACGGGATTCACGGCAGGCGGTTTAATTACCTGTTCTATGACGGGCACGTAGCCACGCTCAGGACAATTGATACCGTGGGCACGGGCACGACGAATGCCCCCAAAGGGATGTGGACAATGGTACGGGGCGATTAAGCCGTAAAGCCGCCGTGCGCGGGGCACCCAGCGCGGGGCTGTAAACCGATTGTGCGCCGCGGTTGACAAAAGTTTTTATGGTCTTCTGCCGGTTTGTCTTCAATAGGCTGCGCCACATTGCGCGCAAGATTCGGCCTGTGCCAACGGCGTGTTTGTGCTTGTGCGCGTTGATTGCGGCAGCACCAGCGTGCAGCGGCGCTGGGCGCGGGTTCGAGCACTTTGTCACTGCGCGGGACGGGCAATTGTTCGACGGCGCCAAGCCGTTCCGGTTCATCTCGTGGAATGTGCCGAATCTGCACTACGTCGAAGACAACCTCGCGTTCGATGAGACCAACGCATTCCGTTGGCCGGACGAGTTCGAGGTCAGAGATGCCCTGGCCGCAGTCAGTCAAATGGGTGGTCAGGTGGTCAGGATTTACGTCTTGTCTGTCCGGCGTACGAACGACCCGCCGGACAAGCCGTGTCATGTGCTCGGCCCGGGCCGGTTCAATGAGGAGGGCTTCCGTGTATTGGACATGGTGTTGAAAGTCGCAAACGAGGAAGGAGTGCGGCTCATCATCCCGTTTGTTGATAATTGGAGTTGGTGGGGCGGCGCGGCTGAGTACGCGGGCTTCCGCGGCAAGCCGAAAGAGGCGTTTTGGCACGACCCAGCGGTGATGGCCGACTTCAAAGAAACCATCCGGTTCGTTGTGACGCGGACCAATACTCTTACAGGTACGCGGTACTGCGAGGACAAAGCCATTCTTTGCTGGGAAACTGGCAACGAGCTCGAGTCACCCCCAGCGTGGACGCGTGAAATCGCCGCGTTCATTAAATCGCTCGACACGAATCACCTGGTAATGGACGGCTACAATGCTACGGTGTTGCGTAACGAATCGCTCGAAATGCCGGAGGTCGATATTGTCACGACGCACCATTATCCGGGCCTGCGTCCGAGCTTCGCCCGGCTGATCCGTCAGAACGCGGCCAGGGCGAAGGCGCGCAGCAAGCCGTACATTGTCGGAGAATTCGGATTTGTAGAGACGCCGCAGATGGTCGCCGCGATGAAAGCGATCATGGACAGCGGCGCGGCGGGCGGACTGCTGTGGAGCCTCCGGTTCCGGAACCGCGACGGCGGGTTCTATTGGCACAGCGAGCCGGCCGGGGGGGATCGGTACAAGGCATTTCACTGGCCGGGCTCGCCTTTAGGAGATGCGTATGACGAGATCGGCTTGATGCGCATGGCGCGTTCCTACGCTTTCAAAATCAGGGGATTGGCGCCGCCTGCGCTATGCGTGCCGGCCCCGCCGAGGCTGATTCCGCCCAGGGCCGGGGTCGGCATCACATGGCAAGGTTCGGTAGGCGCCACGCATTACATTGTCGAGCGCGCGCCCGCAGCAGCCGGCCCGTGGACGGTCGTGGCGACGAACGTTGACGAGTGTTTTGTCCAGTACCGGCCGTTGTTTGTGGACGAGTCCGCTCGGCCCGGCCGGTGGTACTACCGCGTGCGCGCAGTGAATCGGTCCGGCGTGTCCGAACCCTCGGCACCGTTTGGCCCGGTTCAGGTCAGTGGGGGGATTGTTGTGGACGAAATGGCGGACTTGCGCAAGGCATACAAAACGTCGGGTGTGCTCGAGCTGAAGACCGACAATTGCCGGCAGGCTAAGGAGGACGCGCACCGGCTGGCCGGGCGGCGCGGCGCCAGAATCGTTTACCGGGTACCGAACGAGATTTCGAGCTTCCGGATTTATGCTTTCCACACGGACGGAGCCGGAGGTCTGAGCGTGCGCGCGTCGCAGGGCGGCACGGGTTTTGCGCCGATTGTGTGCCGCAAGACGGCATATTACGCGGGTCCGGGGGATTATCGCTACTGGGTGCCGGTGCTGTACGAGCCGGTGCAGATGCCGCGCGGCGCGAAATTTTTGGAGATCGAGTTCGTGGGCAATGTCCAAATTGGGCGGGTCGAAATCATGTATGCTTCCGAGTAGCCAGTCGGATAGGTATGAAATCGGCCCGGAGGCGCGCGCGCGGTTCCAAGACCGCGTACGCGCACAGCTTTATTCGCACATTTTGCCCTTTTGGTGCGGGCCGGCGTTGAACGCCGTGCACGGCGGGTGGATGCCGTGGCTGTCGAACAACCTTCAACCGGATTTTAGCAAACCGCAGGGGTTGATCTTGAACGCACGGTTGCTTTGGACTTTTTCTGCTGTGTACCTGGCTCGACCCGAGCCAATGCACCGGCGCATGGCCGAGCGCGCGTTCGAGATTGTTCTCGGGAAGTTTTGGGACAACGAGCACGGTGGCGCGGTCTGGCGCCTGGACAACCAATGGCGTGTGCTCGACGACTCGAAAAAGACCTATGGTCAGGCTTTTTGCATTTACGCGCTCGCCGAGTACCATCGCGCGTTCGGGTCGGAGCTGGCGCGTGCGCGCGCAATCGAGTTGTTCGAGCTGCTCGAAACATACGCGCATGACCCGGTGAATGGTGGCTATGTCGAGGTTTGCGCACGCAATTGGACTGAGGCCGGCCCGGGCGCGCGGCTCAGTGAAAAGGACATGCCAGAGCGGAAGTCCATGAACTGCCACCTGCATGTGCTGGAGGCGTTTACCAACCTATACCGGATTTGGCCAGACCGGCGTGTCGCCGCCAGACTGCGCGAGCTGGTCGAGTTGTTCGAGACGCGGATCCTCGACCGCTCGACGTTCCATTTGCGCCATTTTTTCAACGATGCATGGGAAGCGCGTTCCGACACGTACACATTCGGGCACGACATCGAGGCGAGCTGGCTTTTGTGTGAAGCGGCGGACACGCTTGCCGAGCCTCAGGT
>JANWZY010000052.1 GCA_025061935.1 Verrucomicrobiia bacterium | reverse complement strand
ACGATGTTACCATTGCCGTCGGGATGATAGTACGCATGCGGAGATTGGGGATTGGACGTTTCCGAGTGGGCCAGCAAGCCGCCTATACCACCGGCCTGTTGCAAGCTCGCGCTCAAGTCATTGCCGCGCGTGTAGGTCACCAGCAGCAGATTATTGCTGGCCCGCTCCTGTAACACAAGCCGCCCGGCGTACACATACCGCACTTCGTTCGTTAATTGCCAATTCCCAATAGCTGATGACCAAGTGTATTCCTTGCGAATCCACCACTTGTAGCCTGACTTTATAGGGCAGTCGAAACCGTTTCACCATAGCCATTCGGGCTGTCGCAAATGCCAAAAACAGCGATTGGATAGGACTTTCGCCCACACACCGTTACGCTTCGGTCTCACTTCTTTTACTTTTCCCAAGGGTAACGGTACGCACTCAGGCCTTGCGGGGACGGGTTGCACATCGCCCCGTCTTGTCAGCACGGCGCAACAGGCGCAGATTTTGTCTATGAGTTTGCGTCGCTGCTCGAGGCACTGCCACCAGCGGAGTCCGTCGGGCGGTGTGTTGAGTACATAATCCAACAACCGGTCAACGGTGCTCGTGGCGACGTACGTGCGCGTGTCGGATGCGCCGTAGTAAATGAAAACCTGGCCGTTGGGCCGCGCAACCCAGCCGTTGCTGAACAGCACATTCGATACGTCCCCGACACGTTCCTCGCCTTCAGGAGCCATGAAATACCCGCCCGGCGCAGCGATTACCTTGCTCGGGTCGTTCAAGTCGCACAAGAAAAGGTACAGCACATACCGCATGCCTGCGGCAGTGTTCCGCACACCATGCGCAAGGTGCAGCCAACCCTTCGGCGTTTTGATCGGGGCTGGGCCAAGCCCGTTCTTTGCTTCCTTGATCGTGTGATACACGCATGGGTCAATGATCTTTTCCTCCTCGATGACAGGGTTCTCGATGTCGTCGCACAATCCGAACCCGATACCCGGGCTTATGCCAGCGGCGGCGAAGCCGGTCATTGGCCGTGTGTAAAAGGCGTACTTGCCGTTAACGAACTCGGGGTGGAGTACGCAGTTGCGCTGTTGTGGTGCGGGTGTTTTGAGGTCCGGCAGCCGTTCCCATCGGACGAGGTCTTTTGTGCGTGCGATGCCGCACCGCGCCACGGCTGCGGTGGGGTCGTTGGGGTGTGTGTCGTCGTGTCGTTCGGCGCAAAACACGCCGTAGATCCAGCCGTCCTGGTGCCGGACGAGCCGCATGTCATAAACGTTCGTTTCGGCCGGGTCTGCCGGCGGAATTTGAATCGGGTAATCCCAAAACTTGAACTGTTCAGTGCCGGTCGCGCTTTCGGCGACGGCGAAGAACGATTTGCGGTCCCACCCCTCGACCCGCGCCATGAGCAAAATTTTACCATCCAGCTCGATTGCGCCCACGTTGAACACGCTGTTTACGCCCATGCGCGTCATCAGGAACGGGTTTGTTTGCGGGTCGAGGTCGTAGCGCCATGCCAGTGGTGTGTGCTCGGGCGTCAGCACCGGATACCGGTACCGCACAAAGATCCCGTTGTCTGGCCGAATTGGCCGGTTGCGCCGCCGCAGCAGTGCAGTGTGTTGCTTCTGCAACTCAGCGAGCCGTTGTTTGAATTCGCGCGTTGTCATACCAGAGATGTTTTTATTGCACACGGGTTTTGTTCTTCAGGGGGCATAACCGCCGTGCCGGAATGGGCCGCTCCCCGGTGCCGTCAGGCATGCGCCGCTGCACACTTGAATGCGTCAAGCCTCTCTTCCGCTCATCCAAAAGCTCGATGTAGTGTGGCTTGCCCGCTTCAAGCGGGACGGGCGCCGAGCCGGCCTCGTTGATATACGGCCATTTGGCGTATGACGTTGAAGCGGTGACATCGGCAACGAGCTGTCTGCTTTCGTCCGAGCCGTTCGTGCCGAGCCACAGCTCTGCGTTGGCAAAGCTTCCGAGCCAGAACACGTATTGGCCAGTCATTGGGGGGATAAGATAGCCGGACATGCGTGTCGCATTATTTGTCTCCGGGTCAAACTGAACTTCGGGCGCCGCGCGCAAAATTTCGCGCCCGTCAAGTGGCGTGGTCGGCTCCAGAGAATTCGCCAGGTTAATCGTCCCGGTCAGCCGCCGCCATTCGCGTAACGGCCTGCTGGCGAGGCCGCCCAGGATCAGCCCGGTGGCGCCATGGCCCAGTCCCTTTGCCCGCGCGGTAAACACGTGCCTTGCACGCGGGTGCGCTATAGCCGCGTCCGGGAACTCTGTCACACCGTTGACCGTGCGGCAGCGGACGCGCCCGCGGCGCCACTGCACCGGGCCGGTCACGCGCGCGAGCATGACATCGAACATGCCATACCGCACAGTTAATCCCTGCGCGACCTGTGCGGCGGCCACGGGGTGGATACAAACCGACCCGCCCCCCAGAAGATACTTGATCGGCACAGCAAAGCCGAGCTGCACGTACCGGCCTGCGCACGGGCACGGGAACCGCGCCAGATCCGGGAACTGCCCGAGCACGAGGGCACGCGGGTGAACGTACGCTTCGCGTGACAACTCGGTGGTGTTGTGACGCATTAGCACATGGCCCGACCATGTAACAAAGCAGAGCCAGTGCGCCCACTGCTCGATCAATTCCTCGACCTCCGGAATAGGTCTGGTCTCGGACACCCCGACCAATTTCGTCCCGCCGCACATACTGACTAGTTCATCAAAAAAGTCTTTGGCAGGGTCACGCCCGCCGTCTCGCGGGTAATGATCCATGCCGATCATGCCCACGTATGCGTCCACCGGGTACCCCGCGGCCAGGTCAATAGCCGCCGCTGGCGGAAAGGCCCAGAGCAGGTTGTTGTGTCTGGGCAGGTCCGTGAACCGGTCGCACCTCAGCCACCAAAGTTTATTGAGCGGCTGGGGGCCTTTTGCCCACCACCAGAACCATCTGCGGTTCGATTCATGCAACGGTCGCCAGGACACGGGCACACCCGCGTTACGGAGCATTTTGATTAAGCGCACGGCTTCGTCCACGTCCCGCAGTATAGGAGGGTGCCCGCGCGTCCCTTGAAGCACTGCGCGGGCAATATCGAAATGCGTGTCCTCCGTGTAAAACGTGCACTTGCCCAGCGGCGCACACCAATGCCAATGCAGCACCACGATCCTGTTACTCAGCAGGTACCAGTTTGCGGTGCACTGTGTGAGATACTCGAAGTCTGGCTGGCCACGTCCGTGCCCCCGGCCGAGACAGTCCGCCAAGTCCATGCTGAGGATGGCCGGCAGGCCGCCGGTGATGTCCTCGATGTACCGGAGCTCGTCCCCAAGCGCATTTCTCTCACTCTGGCTCTCGTACGGGCCGGATAAGATTTTTCCCCCGAAAACGCACCACAGGTAAGCCAGGAGCGATTGCGTGCGGGCCCACGCGCCAGCTTTGACGGGTGTCTCGAATCCGCACACGGCAAAGCCAGAGCAAACAAGTGCGCGGACCGGACCGCGCCGCGCCCGCGCCAGGGCGCGGCGCGCCTGTACGTGCGCGCGTCCCGGCATTCGTGTCCCAGCCAGCTTTACGACACCAGTGACCCGACTACATGGCTTCATTCGCAGCCGAGGCAGTGTTCGAGCGCAGACCCAAGTGCGCAAGCACCAATTTGCCCCGGACAAACCGCATAATTAGTACGGTGGTCATCCCCGTCCGGCGCTTGGCACGGCGCTTCCATTGAGACTCGCAATAGCGCGCAGCACCGTTTCATTAAAACCGGGCTTCAGCCCGGTGCATGTCAGCACCGCCCCCCAAACATTTTAACGGCTTACGCCCGCAAGCCACGCCATTGAGACGGCGCGCCGTTGCCGGTGCCTTCCATACCCGGCTGAGACCAGGTGCCAATGTAATCGTGCAAAAAGTGTTACGGAGCTACACAAGGCTCAATAACGTCCTGTTGCGGCAACGGCGCGGCGGTGTGCACATGTCTCAGCGGTGGTGCTTGTCATCAATACGGCTCAGGTCGATCCCCTCATTGAAGACGCCGATGGTAACAATGGCGAAAGTGAAAACTGTGGTGCCGCGTTCGAGGTGCCCACCGAATGCATTAGTCGCGTTCGCCAACGTGATATGAGCATGAACGCGGCCGTCTATGATGTAGCCGTTCATGGCTGTGATATCTGCCGGGCCGGTCGGGTCCTGCACAAACATGTTGCGGGTGGGGAATTCGCGGTTACTCACCACGTGATAGTGGTAGCCTGTCACCGAGCCTATACCGGCCAGCACTACGCCATTCCGAATCTTCTCCTGTTTCACCAACCGCTCCAGTCCCTCGAGCAGGTCGGTCCTGTGCTTGAGCCGGGCAATGACCACGCGCTCGAATTGTCCATTGCGCGCGTACACTTCCGGCACACGCGGGTCGTTCGGTGCGAAGTCGGCAGGCACGGGCGCGTTAGTCCGTTCCCAACGCGCAATCTGCGCCAACCCGAAACCTCCGAGACCGAGCAATACGAGCGAACAAATCAATGTGCGCATATGCCATGGTGTTGGTTGTTTTGCATCTTCAATTTTAGCGCGCCGGGCTTCCATCACTCCGCCACTGCATCCGGCCCTGCGCGGCGGTGCACATCCAACAAATTTTACCAGAGCCGGCGCCCGGCGTCTGTCCCGAATTGACACTGCACCACAGCATGCCTAGCTTCTTGGGGCAAAGCAGTTACGCTTTGCCCCGAACGTGAAAAAACGGGGCTTTTTGTTTCTCGGGCCCGAGCAAATCGAGCGTGGTGAACATGGCCGCGCAAACGAGTTGCACCCGCCACGGTTGGCGGAGGCCCAGCGCGGGCGCCGTTCGGAAAACACGGAGTACAAAAACAAGTCTTATGCCGAACACGGTTATTGTAGGCGCGCAATGGGGTGATGAGGGCAAGGGCAAGATCATTGATGTGCTGACTGAAGACGCCGACGTAGTAGTGCGGTATGCAGGGGGCAACAATGCCGGACACACCGTCTTCGTGAACGGCCAAAAGTTTGTGCTTCATCTGGTGCCCTCAGGAATCCTGCACAAGCGCAAGCTATGCGTCATTGGAAATGGTGTCGTGGTTGATCCCGTGGGGCTTGTCGAGGAAATTCAAGGCCTGCGCAAGCTCGGTGTGCGCGTGGACGGCAACCTCGTACTGAGTGAGACTGCACACATTGTGCTGCCGTACCACCGCGCACTCGATGCTCAGCGCGAAGCACTCAAAGGCAAGAACAAGATCGGCACGACCCGGCGCGGGATCGGCCCGGCATATGCCGACAAGGCCGCGCGGGTCGGCCTGCGCGTAATTGACCTTATGGATGCGGCGCGATTCGAGAGCAAGCTGCGCGAGCGCATCCGTGAAAACAACGGGCTGCTGCGCGCGCTAGGTGCCAAGCCGGTGCCGTTCAAACATGTGCTCGGGCAGTACAGTGCCGCCGCTGCGTTACTCAAACCGTTTGTTGCAAACACGGTGCAGCTCCTGCATAAAGCGCTGCGTGATGGCAAAAGCATCCTGTTCGAGGGCGCGCAGGGTACATTCCTCGACATTGACCACGGCACATACCCATACGTGACTTCGTCGAACACGACCGCAGGCGGCGCATGCACGGGCACCGGTGTCCCCCCTAATTGCATAGACCGCGTAGTAGGCGTAATGAAAGCCTATACAACGCGCGTGGGCGAAGGGCCGTTACCTACAGAAGACGCGGCGTTGGGCGACTTACTGCATTCGCTCGGCCGCGAGTTCGGTTCGACTACGGGCCGCCCGCGCCGGTGCGGCTGGTTCGACGCAGTCGTGACCCGGCAAGCAGTCATGATCAACGGAATCACTGAGCTAGCGGTCACGAACCTCGACGGCCTCGACACACTGCCCGTAATCAAGGTTTGCATCGGTTACAGGCACGGCAAAACTAAGTTCGACCACGTGCCGAGCGACACTGCGCTGCTTGCGCAATGCGAGCCTGTGTATGCCGAATTCGACGGGTGGCAGGAACCGATCGGCAACGCGCGCCGGTGGAAAGACTTGCCTGCCAAAGCCCGCGCATACCTCACGGCAATAACAGACCTGACTGGTGCCAAGCTCAAGATAGTCTCGGTCGGTCCGGACCGGCGCCAGACAATCTTCGTATGATCACGCGCAAGACCACCGGTTCGACACCCACGGGATTGCGCGCTGCCCGGCTGCGCGCCGAACCGAACGCTGGGTCGGGACGTGGCGTCTAATTAATCTTGGAAACGCAAAACCATGAGCACTGGCCTCCAGCTCAGTCCGCAGGCGCGTGCCGCGTTGCCGCAGCATGTTGCAATCATTATGGACGGCAACGGGCGCTGGGCGCGCCAGCGCGGCCTGCCGCGCATCGAAGGCCACCGTGTCGGGGCCGAATCCGCCCGCGCTATTGTCCGGGCCGCAGCCGAGCTCGGGATCAAGTACCTGACTCTGTACGCGTTCTCGCAGGAGAACTGGAACCGGCCCAAAGAAGAGGTGGACGCGCTCATGAAATACCTCGCCCAATATCTCAAGACCGAAGCGGGCGAGCTACAAAAACACAACATCAAGCTGGAGGTAATTGGGCACATTTACAGGCTGCCTGAGCACATCCAGCGCCTGTTAAAGAAAACGATAAACGCGCTGGCCAAAAACACGGGTCTGACACTAATCGTGGCACTCAGCTACAGCGGCCGCAGCGAAATCGTTGATGCCGTCCGCGCCATTGCGCAAAAGGTTAAACGCGGTGTGCTCGAGCCCGAGGACATTACCGAACAAACTGTTGCGCAGCACTTGTACACACGCGATTGGCCCGACCCGGACTTGCTTATTCGCACCAGCGGCGAGATGCGCGTGAGCAATTTCTTGCTTTGGCAAATTTCGTACACCGAGCTTGTTGTCGTGCCCACGCTGTGGCCGGATTTCCGCAAGCCGCAGTTTTACGCCGCGCTCGAAGAATACGCGCGCCGGCACCGCCGGTTCGGCGGTGTGTGAGCGAGCCGTTTTGAAAGCCCGGGCGGTATTTCATTACTGGGCAATTTGCTTGTGCTGGCTAATGGTTGGTTTTTCTTTCCGGCCCGAGCCGAAACGGCGGACGCACGCTTCATAGACCTTAACCAAAAACAGGCAAAAACATGCGGAGGCTTGTTTCGACCCGAAACCGCCTTTCGGGCAGCGTCGAGTCCCCAGCCGGTGCGCACCGGGACAGTCTCGTGCTGCACCCGCAAGCCACCCTTAACGGCAAGTGCGGGTTAGGCTTCGCCTCAGTGTACGTGCGCCGGACTCGTCAAAACACAAGGCCGATAGCGGCTCTGCGTGCCTGATACCAAACGCATTCGGAGCACTAGGAAACGACACACGCATGTCACAAGTTTATGCTTGAAATTTTCGAAAGTCTTTGTTAGGAAGTGGCAGCTATCGTGGGACGGAAGAGATGCAGGGTCCGAAATTGGTACCTGCCGACACAACCCAGCAGTTCCGGGCACACGTGTTACGGTCCAAGGATACCCATTTTTCGGCGCGCTGATCACTACGTTTGGGTGGCGCGGTTCGTGCAGGCAAATGCGCTTCCTGAATTGTTCAGGCTAAATGGGTCCAAGGAAATCAAACGTGTGAGAAAATTACGTTCTTGGCGCGGAATTCGGAATGAAGGGCACCAAAACACGAATCGTAAGGAATAGCTCTGCAATTGTTTATCACTGACGTCAATTCAACCGTAGTAGTTGTGCGAAGGCACCGACCAGCCGTGAACAAGCGGCGCGAAAGCCCAATTTGAATGGACGCATAACGGTCATTTGCGCCCGTAACGCAACCGAATAAGATTGGCTATGGTAAGGCAAGCTCGACTCTTGGGAGTTCCGAACAGGTTGATTTTGGCCTTTTGGCTTTTTGCGGGGGCGGCACCGGCCCTCGGGACAATTCCGCCGGTGGACTATGAATTCGGCCCGGTTGTGAACGGACCGGTATATTGCGCAGCTATTCAGCCGGATGGAAAGATACTGATCGGGGGCAGCTTCACTGTAGTTGACGGCCAAAACTGGACGAATCTGGCCCGGCTTGAACCCAGCGGCGCGCTTGACACCGACTTCGTGGCGGATGCAGACGGCGCAGTGTATTGCTTGGCGATACTGCACGACGGGAAAATTTTGGTTGGGGGCGACTTCACCCGGCTTTCGGGGCACAGTCGCAGCCGGATCGGGCGGCTGAACTCGGACGGATCTCTGGATGCAGGATTTGATCCGGGCGCAGACGGCCGTGTATGCGCGATTGTGCCGTTGGCTGACGGACGGATTTTGGTCGGTGGGCAGTTCACCAGCATCGGCGGCGAAAATCGGAATCGGCTGGCAATGCTTGATTCCGCCGGGGCGGTGGTCCCTGGCTTCAACCCGGGCGCAAACGATGCAGTGAACGCGCTGGCGGTGCAGCCCGATGGCAAGATATTGGTGGCCGGCTGTTTCACCACTATCGCCGGTGGTAGCCGCCAACGGATTGCGAGGCTTTATCCGGACGGCAGTCTGGATCAGCATTTTGCCGCTTCGGCAAATGCCAGCATGCACGCAATGGCACTCCAGCCGAATGGTCAGATAATCGTTGGTGGAACATTTAGTGCGTTGTGCGGGCAACCGCGGAACTGGCTGGGCCGGCTGAACGGCGACGGAACGCTTGACGGAAGTTTCAACCCCGATCCGAACGGCCCGGTGCATTCGGTCGCATTGTTTACCGATGGGATGATGCTGGTCGCAGGCGAGTTCACAACAATGTCCGGCGAAGTGGCCAGCCGACTGTGCTGGTTAAACCCCAATGGCACGCTCTCGCCAATCGGGCTAGGACCAGGCACAGACGGCCCAGTTTATTCGCTGGCCGCAGGTTTATTCGGTCGCATCGTTGTGGCAGGGAACTTTACTCAGCTTTTTTATTGGCTCGACACTCTCGCGAGGCAGAATATCGCCCGACTAGCCATCGCGGAGGAACGCGACCCGGAAGAAACTATTCGGTACAGGGGTTCCACAATCACCTGGCTACGTCCAGGTACAAGGCCGGAGTTCTGGCGAACTACGTTCGAATACAGTACCAACAACACACATTGGGTTTGGCTGGGCGCAGGCGATCGGATCTCCGGCGGGTGGCAATTGGCCGGTGTGGCATTGCCCGCGGCGGCGGTCATTCGCGCACGAGGTTACGTGTCCGGTGGCTATTGTAATGGTTCCGGATGGTTTGTTGAAAAACGCCACCTTTCACCGTGTTGCGCCCAACCTGTGCCCGGACTGGTTGCATGGTGGCGCGCCGAGGGAGACGGGAGAGACTGCGCGGGTGGCCATGACGCTACCGAGCTTGGCGGGGTTAGCTTTACAAACAGCATGGTCGGACGGGGTTTTTGGTTCGACGGCGAAGAGCGCAGGGTCCTGGTCCCTGACGCGCCCGAGTTGGATTTCGGAAGCAATCAAGATTTTTCGATCGAGGCCTGGATCTTACCTCTCCATGCGGACACGACCTTCGGCGTCATGTCCATAGTGGACAAACGGCGTGAGGATATTCCGGGCGAAGACTCGCCCGGCTATGAATTCAATCTCGAGGACGGTCGGATCCATGTGCGGATTTTGCGCGTCGGGTATGGCCCGGCCGGGCCTGACCTGCGCGATGGCCGGTTCCACCACGTAGCGGTTACACTCGACCGCGACTCGCCGACGGGGGGCAAACTATTCGTGGACGGTCAGGTGGTGCTGACTTTTGACCCGACCGGCCAAGCAGGGGACTTGTCCAATTCGGAACCGTTGCGTATCGGCAACCACTGCAATCCGAGCTTCCACAGTTTCTTTAACGGGGTGATTGACGAGGTTTCGATATACAACCGGGCGCTTACACGTGAAGAGATAGCTCTGATCTACCTTGCCGGCAGCGCGGGCAAATGCGGTATTGATAAAGCGTTGGTTGTCATTACCAATCACCCGACCGGTCAGGTTGCCAATGCAGGAAGTACTGTGGCATTTACGGTGGGCGCGCTCGGGATGCCGCCCCTGAGCTACCAATGGTACAAATACGGTGTGGCGATAGCCGGTGCGTCAGGCACCACACTGGTACTGAGCAACGTCTTGGGCGCGGATGCGGGAAATTACCATGCCGTAGTCAGCACCGCGTATGGCAGCGTGACCAGTGCGGTCGCCGCGCTGAGTGTAATAGACCCTGTGATACTGCGACATCCGACTAACCAAACCGTATCGGTCGGCATGCGTGCAACCTTTACCATTACGGCCATCGGGACAGAGCCGTTGCGCTATCAATGGTACTTTAACACAAACACGCCGCTACCCGGCGCGACAAATGCAGTGTTGACTCTCGAAAATGTCCAACCGGAACAAGCCGGGGTGTACTCGGTTGTGGTTAGCAACGCACTCGGCGCGGCACAGAGCGCGTTTGCAGAGCTGAAAGTTGGGCCGTTGCCGCAGTGCGCCCAGGCACTTGATGGCCTGGTCGGGTGGTGGCAGGCCGAGGGCGACGGAGTGGATGGTGTCTTCGGAAATCACGCAGTTGTGCCGGAAGGCGTCCGGTACGCGAAGGCAGTGGTAGGTTCGGGGTTCTTCCTCGACGGCGGCCTGCACAGAATCATCGTGCCGGATGCCCCGGCCCTGAACTTCGGCTCAAATCAAGACTTCTCTGTCGAGTGTTGGATTGTGGCGCACCCGACGCCGAGCAATTACAACGGGATCTCAACCATATTCTCGAAGCGCAGCTTTCCGACCTCGTGGTCGGCCCTTGGCTATGAGCTGTATCTCCAGGATGGCCGTCTGGCCATTCAATTGGCCAACGGAAGTACGGCGGAAAACTTCACTTCAAGCGGGCCAAATTTGTGCGATGGACTGCCGCATCACATAGCCGCAGTTGTCCGGCGTGCAGACCCCAACGGCGGGAGGCTATACGTGGATGGCGAGGTCGTGTTGACATTCAATCCCACCGGTTTCGCAGGCAGTCTTTCGAACAACGCGCCGGTGCTAATCGGGAATCACCCCAACACCAATTGGATGTGTTTCTTCAAAGGCATAATTGACGAGCTTTCGCTGTACAATCGCGCGCTCGCACCGGAAGAAATTGTGGCACTCTACACCGCGAGCGTCGCCGGCAAATGTTTCGCCTCGAACCCGCCGGTGATAACCGCGCATCCGGTGGGCCGGAGCGTAATTGCAGGCGAGCGGGTTGTTTTCAGCGTGGCGGCCACGGGCCTTCCACTGCGGTTCCAATGGTATAAAGACGCTGACCCAATTCCGAGTGCCTCAAGGCCCACACTGATATTGACAAATGCTTTCGGGGCCGATGCAGGGAACTATTTTGCCGTGGTAAGTAACCCATCCGGGACTGCCACCAGCGCAGTTGCTACGCTGACCGTGTTTGATCCGGTCATCCTGACAAACCCGTCCAGCCTTACAACAAATGCAGGAAGCGTGGTCAACATAAGAGTCGTAGCTGCTGGCACAACCCCTCTGGTTTATCACTGGTACAAGGACGGCGTGATTATTCCTGAAGCCGGTGGGCCAACATTGACCTTGACCAACGTGCTTAAGGCAGACTCGGGCAACTACTGGGCCATTGTGAGCAATCAGTTCAGCACCGTCACAAGCGCGGTGGCGTCACTGACCGTGATTGATCCGGCTATAATCGCGCACCCGGCAAATCAATACCGTGGACTGGGCGACACCGCCACATTCAGCGTCAATGCGGCTGGAACGCAGCCGTTGAGGTTCCAATGGTACAAGGAGGGGCAAGAAATACCTTCGGCAACGAATGCGTCTCTTGTGCTGACAAACCTTGCCCGGGCCGACGCCGGCTTCTACTACGTGACGGTTAGCAACGTATATGGAATGCTCACAAGCAGAGTGGTGGGTTTAACGGTCAACGAAGCCACATGTGACACCGGGTTCAACCCGCGAATTCTTAGCGAACCATTTTACTACTACTACGCTCGGGTAAGCTGCGTTACTATACAGCCGGATCGGAAGATTCTATTGGCTGGGGTCTTCGATGTACCGGCTGGCCAAACAAACAAAAACATATGCCGTCTTAATCCAGATGGCACATGTGACCGCGGATTCAAAGGGACAGCCCATGGACAATCATTTACGACATATGGGTCGTGTTTGGGCATAGAACCGAACGGGAAGATTGTCGTCGGCGGGAAATTTACAACGCTCTCGGGTTGTGGCCGGACAAACATTGGAAGGTTAAACCCAGACGGCACAATCGATCTGGGATTTAGCCCAGTCGCAGCTTGGTACAACATGTCCCACGCTTGCGTGGCAGTTCAACCCGATGGCAAGATTTTGATGGGCGGCTATTTCGAATATTACGTTGGACAGCTTCGAAGGAACATAGCACGGCTTAATTCGGACGGGAGCCTCGACATTGCTTTTAACCCGAGCGCGAACGGGCCGGTCAGATCAATCGCGTTGCAGCCGGACGGCAAAATAGTGCTTGGCGGTGAGTTTACGACGTTGTGCGGCCAAAATAGACTCAGGCTCGGCAGACTCAATCCGGATGGCACGCTCGATACGGGCTTCGCCCCGGAAGCGAACGGCCCCGTTTACTGCGTGCTGGTCCAGCCTGATAACAAAATCTTGGTAGGTGGCAAGTTTACTACACTTTGCGGGTATGCGCAAACCAACATTGGACGGCTAAACCCGGACGGGAGTTTCGATGTTAATTATAGACCGACCGCCGTTTACGCGTATTCGCGGGGGAATGATGGGTTGGTAGCCACCATAGCCATGCAAGTGGACGGTAAGGTTTTGATTGGAGGCGAGTTTAACACTGTGAACGGCTTGACCAGGTACGGCATCGCGCGGTTGCATCCCGACGGCACCCTAGACATGTGCTTCAACCCGTCCGAACGGGATATAGAAATGCATATGGTTGAGTCACTGGCAATCCAACCGGATGGGAAAATCCTCGTGGGAGGTAAATTTAGATCGATAGCCGGCCAGACGCCGTCCAACGTTGGCCGGATTAACAACACGGACCCGGCCTTCGAGTCACTTCGCTTTGACGGCGCTACCATTACATGGCTCCGTGGCGGCACCTCTCCCGAGGTCTGGCGCACAACGTTCGAAGCGTCAACCAACGGTACCGAGTTCTTCGCGTTGGGCGAAGGCTCGCGCATCCCAGGCGGCTGGCAGTTGACGGGGCTGGCCTTGTCCACAAACGCGACCATACGCGCCCGGGGTCATGTTGCCACACATAACTCCTCATGGTTCGTTGAAAGCGCTGCGGGTCCACCTGTCATTACTCGACAGCCGTTGAGCCGCATGGCACGTCCTGG
>JANWZY010000051.1:243-13343 GCA_025061935.1 Verrucomicrobiia bacterium | reverse complement strand
CTTTGATCCGGACAATCTGCGGCGCGGCCCCTGGAATCTGCTCACGTATGGCCACGATTTCGACTGGCGGGAATTCGCGCACGCGTCGGGTGAGCCTGATTTCGTTGCCATCGGCTGAAACTCTTCCGGTGTATGCAATGCGAATTTCGTTGTCTCGGACGCTTAGAATTTCGACGAACGAAATTGTGTCACCGACAATCTTGCCTTCTTGCAGTTCAGACTCGCGCCGCCGGTCGCCGACTTCCGAGTTAGCTTTTCCGGTCAGGTTTGTGCCGTCCTGCTTGAACGCGAACGTGTATTTTTGCCGGCCGATGGGCGAGTCGAACTCAGACTTCCACGTGCCGGTGACATCTGCCGCCAGTGCAGCGAGCGGCAGGGTCATTGCCATCAGGATCGTGGTTAACGTGTTCATTTTCTGTGCGTTGTTTTCGTTGTGGTCGCAGTAAAGCTCCCCGGTGGACTAATCCCGAAACAGGAGCTGTGCAAATTCGCGCAAGCTGCGCCGCCATGTGAGCCACTCGTGGCCCGTGTCCGGCGATATGTAAAAGACGCTGTTTATGCCCGCTTCTTTGAGCGCGTCGGCGTTTGCCCTGGGGTCACCGCCAAATCCCCTCCGGCTGGCCGTGTCAAGCTCGCGACTGCCGTAGCTTACGAACACCAGCTTGATCTTTTGCTTGAAGGCAGCCATGTCGGCGATGTCGTTGTGCTGATGCTGCCGCCGCTGAAGATGCCGATGTGCGAGAATTTGTCGAGATTGGCCAGGGTGATTGAGCGGGTTTGCATGCCGCCCATCGAAAGACCCGCCATCGCGCGATGCGGCTGGTCGGCCAGCGTGCGGAAGTGGGAGTCAATGTATGGGATCAAGTCCTCGATAAGCATTCGCGCAAACGCGGCGGGGTTGTAATTTCGTCCGCCCGGCCCGGCAATGGTGCGAGAGTAGGGAGTATTGGTCGGGATAGGTTGGTTGGGGGACGCAAAACCGAAGCTTGCGCCCGGGACATAGCTGTTGGCCATCACGATAATGAATGGCCGAGCTTTGCCTTCTGCAATCAGGTTATCCATGATTAGGCCGACCCGCCCCTGGTTGCCCCAGCCAGTTTCATCTTCGCCGCCGCCGTGCTGGAGGTACAACACCGGATAGCGCCGGCTCAGGTTGGTCTCGTAATCCGGTGGCGTGTAAACGAAACAACGGAGATTCGTGCCCGTGCTTTTTGAGTAAAAGAACACTTGGCGCAACTGGCCGTGCGGCACGTTCCGCAACTCGTAGAACGCGCGATCATGTGCGGGTACTTCGACGCCGCTGCCCCACCGACCCGCCCCGTAAAAGTAAAGTGTGCCCGGGTCAGGCACCTGCGCGCCGTCTATGACAAGCTGGTAGTAGTGGAAACCTTCGTCTTGGGGCTGTGATTCGCCGATCCATACGCCGTCGTCGCCTTTTCTTAGCGGATACTTTACGCCGCCGATGTCGAGCAAAACGCTTTGCGCTTGGGGCGCGTAAATCCGCGCACGCACGCGCCGCTCGGAATTGACCTGCGGATACTGTTTGCCCGGTTGATTTAGTTCCGAGGGCTTGAAGTCCTCGATCGGCGGTTGATTGGTCTGGGCGGGGCAAATGCCGGTGCTCAAGACCAGACTAATGGCTAGGACGTACAGCAGTGGTTTCATAAGCTTCGCTCTGTAGGTCTTTTGAGATTATGGTTTTGCATCTAATTCCAAATAGACCCAAATGAAGGCGGCGCAGATCGGTTGAACACATCCGTCGCGCTGAACGATTTGGAGCGACACGGATGCCAAGCCTCCGAGGCGTATCAGCGGCGGGGTGACGGCTGTGTTTTTAGCGTGCTGGCTCATGAACGGGACTATTTCGAGACAATCGTCAATGGGAGTGTGATCCGAATGTCGTCGGAAGCGGCTGCAACCAGGATTTCGTATCGACCGGGCGCGACTACATACTGTTTCTGGTCGGGGTCCCAGTACCTGAACCGCTCTGCAGGCAGCTCGAGCGTGACCGTGACCGACTTGCCCTTGGGCACGTGCACGCGCCTGAACCCGCACAACGCCAGGCGCGGCTGGGGTATGGGCGGATTCACATGCCGATAATACACTTGCGCCACTTCATCGCCGTCGCGCGGGCCAGCATTCTTGATTGCGAAGGTCAATTTTACCTTGCCGTCTGGGCGAATCTTTTTGGGACTCAGCCTGCCGTTTCTGTACTCGAACTTCGTGTAGTGCAACCCGTGTCCGAATGCGTATAACGGTTTACCCGTAAAATACCGGTACGTGCGATTGCTCATCGAGTAATCCTCAAACGGCGGCAGGTCAGCGGTCGAGCGATAAAACGTGATCGGCAGGTGCCCGGATGGGTTTATCTCGCCAAACAGCACTTCCGCCACCGCTTGGCCGCCCGCCTGACCAGGATACCACGCCTGCACAATGGCCGGCAAATGCTCGTCCTCCCACGTGAGCGCTATGGCTGAGCCGCTGCAATTGACCATGACAACCGGAATACCTGTGGCATGCAGCGCACGGATCAACTCACGTTGCACTTCCGGCAGCCCAATTGAATCCCTGTCAAGCGTCTCCCCCTCCTGGCCCGGAGTCAGCCCACCCACGTAAATGATCACATCGGCGCCTTTAACCACGGCCAGGGCCTCGGCCCGAAGCTCCTCTATCGGCCGGGCGGTCTCATTGTCCTGCTCGCTCCACGGCGCCCTGGCCTTGTTGGTCGTGATCGGACAACCCATGGCGTGCACAACTTCTATGCCTGGCCCGGCGAGCCGCTTGATCCCGTCCAAGATCGTGATCGGCCGCGAAGCTATGCCGTGGTAATTGCCATGGAGCATGGTCCTCGATCTAGCATTTGGGCCGATCACTGCGATGCGTCTCAGCTTCGCACGGTCGAGCGGCAGGATACCAGTGTTCTTCAACAGCACGATTGCCTGACGCGCGTGTTCCAAGGCCACTTTGGCGTGTTCGGGCGTGTCGTTGTCTTTGATGGTGTACTTGTTAAACGGCACCCGTTCAGGCGGATCAAACATGCCCAGGCGAAACCGCGTCCACAGTGTGTGATACAGCGCTTGGTCAATTTCCTGCTCGGTGATCAACCCCTTCTGCACCGCTCGGACCAGGGCATTGTAATCGTTGCCGCAACAAAGATTACAACCAGCCTTCACCGCAACCGCAGCCGCTTCCTCAGGCGTTTTAACGTACCGATGGTCCCGCCAAATGTTCGCAATCGCGTCGCAGTCAGAAACAACGTACCCTTCGAACCCCCAACGCTTGCGCAGCAGCTCCGTGAGCAAGAACGGGTTCGCGCAGCACGGCACGCCGTTGACTGCATTGTACGCGCCCATGATCCCACCCACCTTGCCCTCGCGCACGACCCGCTCAAAGTGCGGCAGGTACGTCTCGAACAGGTCGCGTTCCGACACAACCGCATTGAACCGATGCCGCTTCGGCTCCGGCCCGCTATGCACCGCATAATGCTTGGCACACGCCATAGCCAACATGTACTCAGGATGATCGCCTTGGAGGCCCCGCACGTATGAGACCGCAAGCTCGCCCGTCAAAAACGGGTCCTCGCCGTACGTTTCCTGGCCGCGGCCCCAGCGCGGGTCACGAAAGATGTTGATGTTCGGCGTCCAGAACGTTAACCCAGTCCACCACTTCGAATCACCATTGTGCTTAGTAGCATAATCGTTGTGCTTGGCGCGACCTTCAATCCCGGTCACACGCCCCTGCTGATAAAACATGTCCGGATTCCACGACGCCGCGCCGGCTATCGGGCATGGGAACACCGTTGCAATGCCATTGTTGGCCACACCGTGCAACGCCTCGTTCCAGTAGTTATAAGCCGGCAACCCGAGCCGCTCGATCCGCGGCGCGCCGCTCATTCCGCCCTGCAGTTGTTCCACCTTCTCAGCCAACGACATCCGCCGGATCAAATCGCGTATGCGCATGTGCAGCGGATACGACGGGTCGCGCCAAATCGGCGGCTCTTTCACTTCCGGGACGCGCCGGGCCGCCGCTGTAAATTCATCTGCAAGTTCCGAGGCACTGAACGAGACCATCCTGGTGCCCTCGGCATTTCTAATCTCGATTGTGTTGAACTTGGCCGTGCCACGACCCGCCACAAAAGAAATCTGCAACGGGCCGCGCAGTGCGTCGTCCCCCTTTTCCACAGTCCCAGTAACAAAAGCAACCTTCCGCGCCCCACCTGCGGTTGCAAAAATGTCGAAGTCCTTTGCAAGCACTTGCTCACCTGCCATAACATCGAACAGCCGCTCACCAGGACCGCCGGCCACTGTCTCGACCGCCCCAATGACAATCGTATATCTGCCCGCTGGCAGCCCCGAGACGGTCACTGTGAAGTTCGTGCCATTCACGTCCTCGCGGTAAGCAGCAGCATTCTCACCTGCGCCTTCAATCCCAACTGATGCGTCCTCTTTCTGATGCGCAAAACTGCCACTGACACGAACCTGATAGCCGCACGAGGAGCAGATTTCCTCGGCAGCAGGCAGGACGGTAATCATCATGTTGGACCACGTCACCAGCAATAGTGCGCCTATGCTTGTGAACCGAAACCGGCCAAGACACCGGGCGAATCTGTTCATAAGCAACCTCCTTTATGCACCGACTTTTTGTTTGGGAACGGCTTGCGCGGGAAATATCTGCCCGCGCGCAACGGCTCGACATATCGCCAAAACCAATCCGCATGGATTCGGCGACCTATCTCGATGTGTCCCAACCAGCTCACTCTGCACGCGCTTGATCTCGTTGCATCGGCAAAAGTCCGTGGCTTCTTTATAGGTCGGGCCGCCATTTATGCATCAGTCTCGAACAGAAAACACGGTCAAAGACCACGCCGGCGCGTCGTAATCGAACTCGGGCTTGACTGTCACATCGGCAGTCACAGGTTTCACAACCGGTTCTTTGCCGTCCTCGTTGAATGCGTCTGGTGAGGGGCCGGTCAGCACGGTTTTGACGCCTTTGAGTTCGGCAGTGCTCAGGCCGATAAGTTTGATCGAGAGCCGCGCAGGCGTATCTGCGCCATTGACAATCTTGATGATCAGCCGGCCTGATTTCGAGTCGCGCACGGCCGAGGCAGCCAACGTAGGTGGGTTGGGGCTGGGTTCGATCGCAGTCGCAAGGTACCTGTCACCGCTGTTTTGACCAAAGAGCATCTGGACGTAGTAGTTGGCCGTCAAATACACGTTGGTCGCGTCGAAGTAGATCAGGTCCGGATGCCACTGCGTGTGTCCGCGCCTGGCCAGCAACGGCGCGTAGGACGCGAACCAGACGATGTCGCCGTTACGCTCGAGAGCTGTCAACCCGGCCGCCTCGGCAATGGCAGAGCGCAGCGTGTTGCGGCGTCGGTCGCGGTCGTGCGCCGCGTATTCGCCCACATAGACCTTAGGCCCGGCCCGGTCATATTTGTCGTACCGCTGAAGGTTCTGCCAGAACCATTGTGGTGGCACATAGTAGTGTTCGTCCACCATTTCGAGCCTGAGTTCGCGGGCGAATTTCCAGCCCTCGTCGTAGTCGCGCCCGCTGGCGAATGGCCCTACTGTGCCGATGACTACGATTTCAGGATGCTTCGCCTTAACTGCGTCGTAGATCATTTTGAACCGTTCTTTGAACGCGGGGGTGATCTCTTCCTCGTTGCCCACCGCGAGGTACTTCAGGCCGAACGGCTCGGGGCGGCCCGCTGCGGCGCGGACCGCGCCCCACCTGGAATTGGTCGGGCCGTTGGCCCACTCGATCAGGTCCAAGATATCCTGAACCAGTGCTGGCATTTGATCCAGTGGCAGGGCTTCTTGGCCGCGATTGGGTGAACTGCCCGCGTGTTGACATGTGACTCCTGCAGGCACCACCGGGATGGGTATTGCACCGATATCTTCACAAAACTGGAATAGCTCGAAATATCCTAGCCCGCGTGTTTGGTGGTACCCCCACACATTGCGCCGTGCACGGCGTTGCTCGACTGGCCCTACGGTCTCTTTCCAGTTGTAAAGATGCCTCAGCCCGAGCCCGTGAACAAGGCACCCACCAGGGAACCGGATAAACTTCGGTTTGAGGTCTGCTATGGCCTGCGCGAGGTCGGCACGGAGCCCGTTGGGCCGGCCGCGGAATGTTTTTTCTGGGAAAAGCGAAATCATGTCCACGCATATCCCGCCTTGAGCGTGGGCTAGCAGCACCATGCGCGCGCGTGGTTCCGAGCGCGTAGGCGTAAGCGCTGCGGCGTATTTTTGCCACTGCCGGCCTCGAACTTCAAACGAGGCTTGTGCGAGCACATTCCCGAGCTGGTCCTCGAGCCTGACCGTCACCGGCATGGGTCGGGTGTGATCGCCGCGGCCCCACATTTCGCCCATGAATGCTTGGTAGGCCCAGAAGGAGAAATTGTACCTTTCACCCCCGTTCAGTGGAATGAAGTCGAATCCGGAGTTGGCTAGGCCGAAGCCGTCCCCAGGATGCCGCACCACAATCAGCGCGTAATTAGGATTGTTCTCGTGTATCGGGCGGGAGTCCTCGACCCTGACGTAACCATCTGCGCCTCCGCGGCTGACCACGTCCCAAAACTTAAGTGGGTGCCAGTCCGGCTGCTCAGTCGGGCTGTACTCGAACGACCGGTTCTGGATCAGCTCGGCGTAAAGCCCGCCGTCGGCAGCGTAGTTGAGGTCTTCAAAAAAGACGCCAATCAGGTACGGGCTGATTGATTTGCCCGGCTGGCCGGCCTCAATTCTTATGATGGTTTGCTGGGCCACAGTAACACAGGTCAACCACGCGCACAGCAGCGCGACCACCGGCCCGGCCCGATGGCAACACCCCCTGCCGTGGCCGCGGTGGAAGATTGCGCGCAGTTCCACGCGCGTCTCTGAACCCGCGTTTGCGCGTGCGGCTTGTTTCATGCATATGCGCGTCGTGGCCTCATAGGATGCGCCATGCGTCGCAAATCGGCATCTAACATGTTGCCCAGTGTTCATGGTCTCCTTACGCCGTGGGGGTATGGTCGCTATTGCGTGTTTGTGGCGCCGGTCCGGTCGCTGAGCCGGAAGAAATCAAAGTCCACGTACCCGCCGGCTTCCTTGCTCGCCCAGTTAAACAGTGCGAACCGGTAACCCATGAAATGTTTCGGCAGAGTGTATTTCATCTTCAGTTCGTTGCCGATCCGCGTCCAGGCCTTGCCGTCGAGGCTATAGCTGAACCACCCCACATCAGCCAGGTCGCGGAAGTTGCACTCGGCCTTCAGATGAACCGTGGTCTGTCTTAGCGGCGCGCGCTCGACCTCGACAGGTACGCCCGAGCCGCGATTGACCATTACGATGTAATTCGTGCCTGCTTCACGCTTGACGGCAACGAACCCATAGGCTTGCTGCAACAGCGCCAAGCCCGCGCAATCGCCGTCTTTCATGTTCGACACATCCAGCGCGGTGGCGGCCGCGCACTCGGGGCCGAACGTGCGCTGAGTGAGCATGTTCCGGACCTGCTCGAATTCAGTGTCCACGCGGCAAGTGATCAGGCGCATGAATCCCGGCCGCGCTGTAACTGACCAGTACCGGTTGTACGGGTTATGGTTCCATTGCCAGACCAGCGGTAGTGGGCGGTCGCCAGGCTTGCGATCGAACTCATCCGAGGCAACGATGCCGGGAATCAGACCTTTGCTGGGCGGCAGTTCGGGTAGTTCATCCGGCACTTTACCGTCCACACCCAGCACTGGCCAGCCGTCAACCCACTTGACCGGCACAAGATACGGAATGCGCCCGACTGCGCCGTAATCGCGGAAAAAGTAGCCCCACCATTTGCCGTCCGGCGTGTCTATAATACAGCCCTGTGCGACGCCTTTGTCTTGCAAGCCGAGTCGGCCTTCCCATGGCCCGGTCAGTTTGTCAGCACGATGAATCACGACCGTGCGCATGCCGCCGCGCGGCCAGCAAATGTTGAACAGGTAATACTTACCGTTGTGCTTGATGAGCTGCGAGCCTTCTGCGGCCAGGCCCACGTTTGTGGTCACAACCGCATGCGCGTTTGTGATGACGACCTGATTGATGCCGCCTTCCTTCAATCCGGACAGGTCTTCTTTCAACTCGACCAGTCGGAGGTTGCCCACCCCGTACAGCATGTACACACGCCCGTCGTCGTCGAAAAACAGCGAGTGATCGTGCAACGCGGGGCTGAACGCGCGCGCTTCCCACGGCCCGGTCTCGATGTTCGTGGTCCAGTAAATGTAGGTCTTGCGCGTGGTGTGGCAGAAGGTCGAGACGTAAAACTTGCCCTTGTGGTACCTGATCGAGCTTGCCCACGAGCCGCGCCCGTAATCGTTCTTGCCGTTGGCAAGGTTCAGCTCGTCAACGTCATCCAGGATGTCATAGGCGTAGTTCACAATCTCCCAATTGACCAGGTCCCTGGATTTCATGATCGGGACGCCGGGACTCATGTGCATTGTGGTGCTGCTCATGTAGTAGATGTCGCCCACCCTGACCATGGCCATGTCCGGCACGTCGGCCCAGATGATGGGATTCCGTGCGGCTTGTGCGGAGGTTGTCATTCCAATTACCGCGCAACAGGCAGCCATGCTTGCCGTGAAGTGAAACGCTCGTTTCATGGTTCGTCCGAAGCGTACGGCAGGTTCCATGCTTCGCACAGAATTATTTGACGAGCCTGAAAAACATTGCGGGCGAGTTGGTGATTGGCAGTGTGACTTGCCACCTGTCGCCCACAATGGCCGGCGCCGGTGAGGTCACGTTGAACCAGGAGCCTTCTACAAGGTTGGTCCGCGCCTGGAGTGTGAACCCGGCATTGGCCAACGGCCACGTCAAAATCAATCCATCGGTTGCAAGCCCGGCGGCGATGGGCGGCGGTTCGTCACTAAAAACTTGATTAGGCCCGAGCGCGTACATTGCAGCCACCTCGGCGGCAGAAAGTGCGACACGATAAATCCTGAATTCGTCCAGCACGGCGTTCAGGTACGGGTCTGCCGCGTACTGCGACCGGCCGATGTAGTTGTTTGTTGTCACGCCGAGGCTGGCCGGGCGGAGGGTTATTGAATTGTTCGTGCCGACCGCCACGCCGTTGACGTAAAGCACGCCTCTGGTACCGTCGAGCGTCACCGCCACGTGGTACCACACCCCGGTGCTAAGGCCGAATGTGCCGTCGATGCGCTGCTCACCGCCTGCGCCGGTGGTTGTGATTGCGAACCGCAGGCGCCCGTTCACGCTGTTCTGCGGGGTCAGGAACATGTTGGTGGTAGTGTTGTTGCCAAAATCAAAGATTCGGACCCAATTCGCCACCGAGTTGAGTCGGATCCATGCAGCCACGGTAAAGTTGCTGAGTGTGCTGACGATGCCCGGCGGGAGCAGCGCGTATTGCTGCGAAGCGGCGGCCAGCGTGAGTGTACCCCCGGCGAGGGTCCCGCCGTTGGGCAGCGTACCGTTCCAAGCCGGGCCGCCGGCGGAATCGGCGATTACGTTGCCGCCGAGCTCGTTGAAGCTGTACCTGTGTTTGAGCGCTGGTGCGGGGGCTGTGGTGAATGACCAGACCACGCCGATGTTCGTGTTTGCGCCGGCGATTTCGTCCACGCGCCAGAAGTATGTCGTGCTGCCTTCGAGTGTGCCAGGGTGGAACCAGTTGGTGGTGAGAATGCCCTTGAACTCCGGCGCGCTCGGCCCGGCCAGGGCGACCGCGTTCGAGTTCACGCCCAGATAAACCGCGTGCATGAGCGCGTTCGTGCCCGGCGTCCAGCTCAAGCTGGTGTTACACGGCACGCCTGTGGCGCCGTTGGCCGGGTTCGGCCCAGTCGCCTGCCCGAGCGGGATGTACATCTCGAACACGACCGTCGTGAGTGATTCTGGCGGCAGGACGAGTTCCTGGCCGAGTTCGCCGATGTACACGAACCGGTTCGTGCTGGTGGGGGTGTACACTTCAGCACTGGTTGTCTGATAAACGGCCGAGGCGGTATGTGGGAACGGGCCGGTGTTCAGGCCAACGATTGCCGGCGTTTGCGCGCGGTTGATCAGCACGCAAACCATGCGCGCGTTGCCCGGCGTTAAGTATGCGCTTACGCGGACGTTTGGGTTGTCACACGTGGCGCCGATGCGGATGCTGTCGGGCACGATGAAGTACGAGAAATGTTTCATGGCCCAGTAGGCGGGGGCGAGCCAGTACCCGCGCGCTTGCGTGGGTGTACCTGGGGGCGCGTTGGTCCAGCGCGACCGATCCCACGGGAACTCGATCTGGATAAGGCCTAGCCCGTCCCAAGGCCAGACCAGACTCCAATAGTTGAACCCGCTGACCCTGCCCTCGGTGAGGCAGTTGTGGATGAGCGTTGCGGCATCAATCATGTTCGAGACACCGTACTCGGTCATGAAGCGCGGCTTGGTGGGGAAGTAGTTTGTGGATTCGCGCAGGCTAGGGATGTAGCCGTCTATAGTGTCGTCCACGTTGTCGCCGTACAGGTGGTACGCCACGCCGTAGAAATAGGCGCCGTTCAGCGTTTGGCAATAATCGCGCAGCGTGTTCCATCGGATGTGCACGACCTCGGGCGCGAGGAGTTTTGGGGGTGACGGCAGGTTAGTGAGCTTGCGGTAAACTGCTTCCAGTGCTTTGGCGTAGCTGGCGTAGTTGGTGCCGTTGTAAACGCCCTCGGTGGGCCGGAAGATGCACGAGTCGTAGTCGGCTTCCCAATCCGGCTCGTTTTGGATACTGATCCAAGTGGGCCAGACGCCATTGGAACGGTACGCTTGGAGCGCGTCGTACCAGTACTGGCCGAACTCGTCGTACATGAACTGGCCTGCCGCGTTTGTAGCGAGCGTGCCGCCCCCGCCGCATTTGCCGTTGCTTTTCAGGAACGCGGGCGGCGCCCAAGAACTCATTAGGATGCGGACGGGCCGGCCGAGGATGCGGTTCGCGTTCGAGACGATTTCGTACGCGGCAGTGTCGGGCGCGTTCGTGTACCTGAACCAGTTGCCGAGCCGGAGCATCGAAAGGTTCAGGCCCGCAAAAGCGTTGGTGTAGATTTCGAGCTTGTACGGGTGCGCGGTGACCCAACCGTTGTAGAAACAGATGGCGCCGCCGAGACCTTCGACAGTCTGATACGTCTTTGTCAGGTCGAGGGCAACTGTCACATTTTTTGGCTGACCCGGATTGCCCGCGTCCAGGTCAGCCACGGTAAAAAAATGGCCTGCGGGGGCAAATACCAGCTTGTCTATTTCGAGTCCGTCCTCGCGCGCGCCGAGCTGAAAAATCTGTGTGAGGTTGCCATCTGTGACAGTGAAAGTGATTGGCGACTCGCTGCTGGTGTCGGTGTATTGCGACAGGTTCACCCATTTCCAGACGCCGCTGCCGGCCGCGCCGCGCCCGGTAACCACATCATTGGCATTTGTAAACCCTGCCGAGGCGAGGCCGTTGACCAGGATCCAGTCGTCTGGATTGGTCGGCGATTTGGAGCCGAACCCGTTCGCGTAGAAAAAGCTGTCGTCGTTCCAAGCGGCTGATCCGACGCGGATCCGCGCATACAGCTCGTAAGTGCCAGGCGCCGGCAATGTGACTGTGTAGGTTGCTATTCGATTTGAGCTACCCGGATTGTTCGTGGCCAGATTCGACGTGATCGTGATCGAGACCACCCCGGGGTAATTGCTCACTGCCCAGTGCGCGCCGAGTGTGCCGGACTCGGCCTCGATCGTGGTCGGCGTGCCGAGCGTAGCCGTGCCGGCCTGCTGGAACCGCCACCAGTTCAGGTTGAACAGCGGCGCATTGGTTCCAGTGAATTTCAGGTACAGGTCGCGCACGCCTGTAGCATTGGTGACCGCGGTTGTGATTGTGGTCCAGTTCTGGCCTCCACCAGTGTTGGGCACGTCGACTGCACCGATCAACTGGCCCGTGAGGCTGTCGAGGCGCAACTCGATCCGTCCGCCGGCTGCAGCACTCGCCACGCGCGCATAAAACCTGCCCGCGCCGGCGCCGAAGTTGACCCCGCGCATGCGGATCCATGCCCCGTTCGTCGTCGCGATGACCATCATCCCGCCCTCGTTGCAAACGTCCGTCTTGATCCCGAATTGTTTGCCGATGGTCTCCGCTTCCACACGCACGTAGGGGTCCAAGTGCTTAAGCTGCGGGAGGCCGTCCACGGTTGGAGTGACCTGCTGAATTGTCCCGTCGGCGTTGTAATTGAGCTGGTCCAGGCAAATGTTGCGCTTGTAGATGCCCAGCTCGTTGGTCAGGCCTTGGTCGAGCGACGCAGCGCGGTTGTGATATGCAATGTACCAGTTGCCTTTGAACTGGACAATCGAGTGGTGGTTGTTGTTCCAGCGGTTCTGGGGTGGGTTGGGCAGCACCGTGCCGCGATACACGAACCCGTTGGTCGGGTTCGCGCTGGTGGCGTAGGCAATGACCATGCCCGCTTCCGGGCGCGTCGAGTAGCTCAAGTAGTAGGTGCCGCCGCGCTTGTGCATGTACGCGGCTTCGAAGAAGTCCGGCGTGTCCAGCGGCGCGGCGGAGCCGCTGACAGAGACCAGGTTCGGGTTGAGCCTGATCACGCGCGAGTTGGTCGGGTATTGACCCCCGAAGTACAGGTACGCCTGGCCGTCATCGTCAATGAACGCGCATGGGTCGAAGTACCATTGCGTCGGGCTGTATGCGCCCGGTGTGGACGAGTTGATGAGTGCGCTGCCGCGCGCGTCTCTGAACGGGCCAATCGGCACGCTGCTTGTTGCCACGCCGATGCTGCCCCCGCCATTGGCGAAGTACAGGTAGAACAAGCCGTCTTTGTAAATTACCGATGGCGCCCAAGCCAGCCCGGCCCAGCTCGTATTTGTCGGCGCATGGAACACCACACCGTGGTCGGTCCAGTTTTTCAGGTCGTCGGTCGAGAAGCACACTATCGAGCGCATCTCGTAGCTGTTGGTCCGGTTTTCCTCGTCATGCGAGCAGTAAATGTAGAGCCTGTCATTGAAGACGAGCGCCGACGGGTCCGCAGCGTACCGATGCGAGACAACCGGGTAATCTGCGAAGGCCGAATAAACGGCTGCGATTGCCATTAGCAGTATCGTGCCTCCTTGCAAACCATGCTTGCTGATCCAGTTCATACAGCATTTCTGTCCCAATAT
>JANWZY010000051.1:0-233 GCA_025061935.1 Verrucomicrobiia bacterium | reverse complement strand
CTGACAAAAAATATTTGTACATCAAACACCCTAAAAAACGGCCATGGAACCGTCGCCGCATGGCAACCCCCGAACCATGGGGCGCTTTTGTCTCGCTTAGCTGACTATCCCAAAGCTATTTCTTTCGATTGATAAAACGCAGCCTTGTGACACTTCAAATCACAGCCGGAACATTTTTGCGCTGCCGGCAACCGGCATTTCCCACCCCGCAACCAAAACCATCGTTTCAGTTT
>JANWZY010000050.1 GCA_025061935.1 Verrucomicrobiia bacterium | reverse complement strand
CGCCCGTAATGTGAAGGCCGCCCATAATCCAGAAAAAAATACTAAGCAGCTCCAACTTCTTGTTCATTTTTCAATCGACTTACGCTGGCCTCAAAATGTCGTTAGCCCCGTTGGTTCGTACCAGGCTTTTTGTCAAAAATTTGTAAGTAACAATCGAGCAAGCCTGCGGTCGCCAAAGGTTATGCAGATGATTCTTCAATTTTCTGCTGAGTGCAGGCCGCCCGGGCCGGCGCGGAATGTGACTGAGCTGCGATCGGGGTCTTGCGGGAGGCCGGTCGTGCAGTTCCACAGGCACGCGCCGCAATGGACGCATTTTTCACGTTCGAAACGTGGTACGCCATCCTCGCCCGGCGTAATTGCCTGGCCCGAGCACGCCTCGACGCAAAGCTTCGTAGCGCAGTCACGGCAAAGCTCAGGATACAAAAACACGACGTGATCGGCGTAACCCGGCGGCGCCTGGACTTTGCCGCCAATAAGAAGCGCGTCTTGATGCGACACGAGCAACTGGCCGTCATAGGGTATCGGTGGCCAACCTGCACGTTCCATCAAGGCATTGTGGGCGGGAATACCCCTTGCATAACATTCGTCTCGTATCTTTCTGACTTCGTCGGCGGGAATACGGTCACGATAGAAATCCTCGGCCGATGGGACCCGTTCCCAGGGCCGCAGCGGCTTGCCCGGCCAACCCAGGCGGCCTCTGCTCAACCAGGTTAATACCATTCCCGCAAGCCCTTGCACGAACCCGCGCTGGAATCCGTCGCGTGATTTTTCTGCGACGCGCCCTTCATCTTCGACCCAACTTGCTCGGCGGCGCGCGACGTAAGCGGCCTCCAAATTTTGTTTCGTAAACGGCTTTTTGGCTTCGAGCAACTCGATCACAGCTTCGGCCAGCAGCACACCTGTGGCCCAAGCTTCATCCACGCCCGAGTTCGTGAGTACGTTTGTGCTGCCGCTGCCTTCGCCGATCCGGGCGAATCCGTCGCCGACCAGAACCGGCTCGGCGCGGCGCCCCGATTCTGCCAGGGTTTTCGCGCCCCATGACCGCAGCTTGCCGCCGTCGAGGTAACGCCAAAGGTACGGGTGGAGCATCCAGTGCTGGAGGTACCTATAAGCGGTGCGGACCGGGCTGTCGAACCATGACGGCACGAATATGCCAAGAGACGCTGTTCGGTCGGGGTGCACGTACAAAAAACCGAAGATTTCCGGTTCTGGATAGCCGAACGTGTGAATAACTGTGCCCGGCTTGAGCGCAGTGTCTTCGGGCAGGTCCACAACGAACTTCATGCCCAGGGCCCAGTCTCGAGCGTTGTGCTTCGCCTGTGAGCCGAACAACTCGTCCAACTGTCGGCCCACGGCGCCGATCGGCCCGTCACCTACCACTGTAAGCGCCGCGCGGATATCCATTCCAGGAGTGAAACCATCGGTTGGATTGCCATGCTTGTCCACGCCTTGATCAACTAAGCGCACGCCAACTACTTTTTTGTTTTCAACAAGCGCTTCTGCGACCGGCGTGCCAGGCCAGATCTGAACAGCGCCCGTGCTTTGAATTTGCGTGCCGACCCACTGCATGAACTGCCCCAAAGAGAAGACGACCCCGTTGTGCTTCCGCAAAAACGGTGGTATCCACGGCAGCTCGAGCGCGTCGAACTCGACCGGCAGCATAAACTTGAAGATGCGAATGATCCGGTCGGCGATGCGCATCAGAGTTGTGCGCCTGCTGGCCCCAATCGGGTCGAGCAGGTAAACGATCTTTTCCTCTGAAATTTTGGTAAGCGTAGGAATCCCGGCTTGTTCCAGCTCAGGAAATGCTTCCCGGAGCGCGCGTGCGCGCGTGACCACGCCCGACACGCCGAAACTCAAGTCATCGGCGCGTTCATAACAAACCACCTGCAGTGGCTGCCCCGGTGCAACAGCACTTTCGATTGCAGTGGACCCGTCAGGCCGTAAGAGACGTTTGGATAAAGTGGTCAGGAACCCGGCCGTGGCAGGGCCGAACCCGACACACACTATGTCCACATCGACCTGTAGCCTAGGTGCGCCAGTTCCGGTATTCGCGTTCATTTTCGAATTGAATCTTTAGTCTTCGCGCGATCCAAAAGTTTCGGACTGACCGTTCCGGACTGAGGCAGCGGCTGGGAGCCGTGCGGACTTCGCTCGGCTTTGTTTCCATGACTTGGTTTTGATCGCTGAGCGCAACCCATCCATAAATTGAACAAGTTTGGCATCATTCGTTGCGCAATGATACCGTTGTTGTTAGTTGACCGCCAGTCCGCCAATAGATACAACCAGCCATGACCGCTCAGGCCGCGGCGGGTCTTACATTGACGCCATGCAGGATACCCTTGTCGCCATTTTTTGGATTGATAATCGGCCTGTTCCGCTTCTGACGCGCCGCATGCTTGTAAGCTCACGCTGCGGCACTGTTAAAGCCAGCGCAACAAGCCAAAGAACAGCGGCAATTCCGCCTTATTGCCCGATCCACGACCAATTTGGAAGTTGAAGCCTTGGTAGCGTACGGGCTGGGCAAAGGTTAGTGCCGTTATATTTCAGGAAATTGCCGACCACTTGTTAGGCACCGGGCAGGCTGGGGGACCAGACAGAGAAGTAAGCCGGGCTCTCTCGAGTCGAGTTTGGCCCGGATAGCAAACCAGTAGCTCTGGACGGGCTTACTTATGGACCTCGAAAATGCCGGCCGGGAGCCGCACATTGTGGGTTTCCGGCCCGCGCTCGGACTCTTCCGGATCGCTGACTCTGGAACATCCGGGTGCAACGTGCTGCCACCCTCCGCTTAACCGAAAGAGACCTTGGCGAGACCCGGAGCTGCGGATCAGAGAAACACCTTGGAGACGTACTGCGGCTTCGGCCATGGAAGGCTGATTCCGGGCCAGGCTTTGAACCCCAAAATGGCATTCAGGGTTGAGGTACCCTGTTCCTAGCTTGATTCGTTGCTTGAGGCTGTTCCTATCGAGACTCGCTATAGTGAGTAACATTTTTGCATTAGCGCCGGGCTTTAGCCCGGTGAATGCCGGTGCCAACCCGTAAAACCGTTTCAACGGTTTTACGCCCACAACCAAGCCGTTGAAATGGCTTGCGGCTGGCGGCGGGTTTGACGCCCGGCTGAAGCCGGGTGCTGATGTAGCGGCATGAAAAGCGTTACGCAGTTGTGCAAGGCTCAGTAAATGAGCAATGAGGTAACGGCCCGGGCCTACTTTTCAATGTGATTCGAAGCGGATTTGTCTGCGCGGTGACCGCGCCCAGTCAGTTAGGTATCAGGTCAGGCGGCTCGATGGATGCTGTCCACGGGTATGGCTTGGGAACAGAACTGCTTGGTCGTAGGCGCGCGCACGCTGTGTGTTTGGATTAGCAGCGAGTCTAAGCCGTTGTTGCGCGTGTTCAGCACGCGGTGGTTTATTCGGGGGCGATTAAAACTGCATTGAGCCAAAGGTTCGGCTAAGAAAATGGTAACTGGGTAGGGGCTGAGTCCGGCGAGACAAGCCCGTTCGCCGTTTTAGTTCAAACGATCTACGGGTTGGTGTCTCACTCAGCGCATTTTGGATGCGCAGACGCACGGCTGTTTGGTTAGACAAGCCTGAGGAAGATGTGTTCCCCAAGTTTGGCCCTGCCTCGCCAATTCCACAGGGGCCATATAGCCGGAATTGTGCTTTCGCAGACACGCGCATGCCCGAGATAAACAAAAAGGGCGGAGCTTTCCGCTCCGCCCGCGAAAGGTTCCCTGCGTTTAGACTACTGTTTCCTCCGCATGCGTAACACCAACAACCCCAGCCCGCCAAGCACAGACAAAATTGCTGCTGCTGGCTCGGGTACCAGCGGTGCCACGTCCCAATACGTTGTCCCTACGCGAATTTCGTCAATATCAGCAGCGCCGTAGCCCACCACGCTGTTATAACTCCCAGCAAACAAGCGGAGGGTGTCAAACCAATAGTCTCGCTCATAACCTGGTGTACCTGCAAAACTCACCACCACGTCCGGAGCATTGGTTAACGGCTCACTGGTTAAACTCGGGTTAAGCCACATGTAAGCCGTATCTGGGGCGTTGACACGGTCGTCTCCAGCAATATGATCAATTCGCACGACCACAAAGTTCGCTGTCGAATTCGGCGGTATGTTGGTGAGCGGTACCGTCGAAGCTTTTGTGTACGCAGCGGAACCACGGTTTACAAGACGCCAAGTGTCATTGGGAAGCGTTGGATCTGTTTCAGCGTTCTGACTTGCAGTACCAATTGTGAGCCGCTCGCTGGCAGTGCCTTGGAATAATTGGACGCTTGTTGCACGGCCATAGTAAGCGTAAGTGTTCGCATTTGTATCCCACCACGGTGTCACAACCGTCGGGTTAATGATCGCCAAGAAACTTATCCAAGTTGTTTCCGTGTTACTGCCCCGGCTAAAGCTGAATGCGCGACGTGGTTGTGCGTTATGCCTTGTCCCGCCGGTGTTATCACCAGCCGCCGTACCATCACCCGTGATGTGAATCCTGTTTCCACTAGTCAAAAGTTGGTATCCATTAGCGTCAATATAGACAAGGCTGCCCGCCCGAATAATCTGGTTAGAACCATTTGCGCCGCTAGGGAGATTCGGTTGCCATGGCTCACTAAAGCCAAAGCCTCCATTCCACAGACCAGCCGCCGTCAAGGCCGAGCCCGCGGGGTAATCAAAAGGCTCATACGCCAACAAGGCCGCTTTTGTTGAGATTGCTGTGCACAGCAGAAAACTGACGCTCAAACCGCTTGCGAACCGAATAAACGCCTTCATATTCGCGTGTGGTGTTTGTGTTCTTTTTGTTATGCTTGGATATATCTGGGCCTTTTTTAGCGAAATTTCGGTTAGTTGTCAAGAATTTTTTTTATTTTTGCCTTTTCGTTACACGAGCATTAAACGCAAGCGTGGAAAGCGCGTGCTCGCTTGGGTGGGCGAGTTGGAAAAGCGCAACAAACTCAATGCCGGTCTTTGCACATAACCTACTGATTTTCAAGGTATTATCCGCGCACACTGAAGATTAGGCTAGGCCGGAAAATGGATGCGCTCAATTGTGGAGTGGCGGTCGGGCGGCTTTGGAGCTTAATTGGTTTTTCCAGCCCGGGATTTGTTGCAAGCGTTCGCGCGTTGGCATGGGTAAATACGGTAGCGGTTTGGTGAATGGCGAGAAAACAACGACGGCGCAGTGCAATGGCGAGTCGTTAACACAAGGTGCGAGACTTTATTTAGGCTCGCACGAGTTGGAAGGCTTTTTATGCCCTTGCACAGAACCTCGTTTGAACCGGGTGAGAAAGTCGCCTTCAGCGGCAGGCAATTTCAACGGCTTGGCTTGCGGGCGTTGAAGCCGTGTGGAACGGTTTTGCTGGTCTGTGCAGGCATGCTCTGTAAACCCGGGCACCTTCATGCGAGGCTCCTGGGTTTTGGTGCGAGCAACGGTGGTTTCATATTTGGGATTTCATTTGGGATTCGATCTGGCTCAGACGTTTAGCTGGTCCCGGGCGGTGCTAGAAACCTGCTCAGGCAACTTTGCAGTCTGCTTGTCCTTGGTTTTTCGCGTGGCTAAACTAACGATCCGTTTTACGTTTTTGCTGCAAGACGCTGAAGGTCGCCTGGCAAGCCCTTGCTGGCTCGGAATCGGGCCAGGCAAGCCGTTCTCCCTTGCGTCGGATTGGCCTGTATCCGCTTCAGTTGCCCAGCCAGCTCGAGGCGCTTGCTTACCCTGCCGTGATCCGGCAGCTATTGGCTGACGCGTGCCCGCCGTCGGTCCGTAGCTCGGGCTGGCCGTATGGACCAATAACAGCTTGGTTGGGGGTGCGCCCAGGCTTGGGAGTGTGTTATTTCAGCCAGAAGCTGAAGTACAGGTACATTCCAAGTACGCCTGCCAGGATCAGCAACGCCATGAGTTTGTTCCAAATGTCCCAGCTCTTTTTGATTTCTTCCCTGGCTTCTGCGTGGATCGAGCCGTAAGTAAGCCCCTTAATTTTCTCCGGTGGCGGTGGCGCCGTCAGGTAAGAGGCCACGATCATGGCAATTGCACTCAGCAGGAAAAGTACGCCCGTGGCGTAAAGGAAGTTGAAGTCGCCTATGGCAGCCAGGATCGCCGGTTCGTGGAGTTTGCCCTCGCCCTTGCCAAAAAAGATTTGCAGCGTGAGCTTGATCATGCCGCAGACGAAGCCTGTTGCAAGGCCCCAGACCGCTCCGGTCGCGTTCAGTCGCGGCCAGAAGACCCCGAGGAAGAATACTGCGAAAATGGACGGCGCCAGGTACCCTTGGACGCTTTGCAAGTATCTGTAAAGCCCGCCTTGGGAGACATGTGCCATGACAGGGATCCACACGACACCAAGGAGGACCACGCAGGCGGTAGCCACGCGGCCGACGAACACCAGGTGCTCGCCGGATTTGCCCGGCCGCAGTTTTTCGTAAATGTCGATCGTGAACAGTGACGCGGTCGAGTTGAACAGCGATGCCAGCGAGCTCATTAGTGCTGCGAGCAGGCAGGAGACAATCAGCCCGCGTAGACCAGCAGGCAACAATTCGCGCACCATGGTGGCGAAGACCGCGTCGCCGTCGAGCGTGCCGTCCGGCTTCACCGGTAATGGCAGCATGCCCTTTTGGTACAGCGCCCACCCAATCAGGCCTGGGATCATAAACAGCGGCACCGGTGAGAGTTTCAAGAACCCGCCAAAGAGAGCGCCGCGCCGCGCAGTGGCGAGGTCTTTAGCCGAGAGCGCGCGCTGCACAATGTATTGGTCTGTGCACCAGTACCACAGGCCGATGATAGGTGAGGCGATCATGACGCCCAGCCATGGCAGCGCGTCAGGGGTGAACACGTCTTCGAGGGTGACCGGGCGCCACAGCGTGAAGTTGGCAGCGTTGGCCTTGCACGTGTTTACTAGTTCGCTCCACCCGCCCAGTTTCGACAGTCCGATCACGGTAAGGACCAATGAACCGAAAATCATGACCACTGCCTGGGGCGTCGCGGTGTGTAAGATTGCGCGCATGCCGCCGAAGACGGTGTAAATACCGGTGATAATCACGGTGGAGAACGCACCGATCCAAAACGCGTTTTCGGGCGAGCCGAACGTGTCGGGCAGTAACGCTTTGAATACGACAGCTCCTGCGTAGACCGTCACGGCAACTTTGGTGAAGACGTACGCGACAAGCGATACGATGGACAGTATGAACCGCGCGGTCGGCCCGAACCGTTTTTCGAGGAACTCGGGGATGGTCTTGACCGCGGACTTGTAGTAGAAGGGCACAAACAATCCTGCCAGGACGATCAGGCACCAGGCGTGCAGCTCCCAATGCGCCATGGCGAGGCCGGTGACGGAAGCCTGTCCGGCCAGCCCCACGATGTGCTCGGAGCCTATGTTCGAGGTGAAGATCGAGGCGCCAATAACGATCCAGCCGGCGTGGCGCCCGGCCAGGAAATAGTCCACTTCGTCCTTTTGGTGGCGTCCGTACCACCACGCCAACCACGCGATTAACGCGAAATACAGTGCGATTATTACCCAATCAAGCGGTTGCATAGTTCTGGAGTTTCGTTGTTGAGGTTACAGCTTTGAAAAACACACCCGGAATTCGCGCAGGCGTGCCGTCCGTTGGTTCATTTGACGCTGAACTTGTAAATGATCGTGTTCCGGTACACTTGGCCCGGCCGCAGCACAGTCGAGGGGAAGTGCGGCTTATTGGGCGAGTCTGGGTAATGCTGCGGTTCCATGCAAAAGCCGTGTCGGAACTGGTACACCCACCCGCCTTTGCCTTTGATCGAGCCGTCGAGGAAATTACCGGTGTAGAACTGGAGGCCCGGTTCTGTTGACCACACCTCCATTACTCGGCCGGTGGTCGGTTCATGCACGCGCGCGAGCAACGTCAATTGGCCGGGTCGTTTGTCGTACACCCAGTTATGATCGTAGCCCTTGCCGAATTTGAGTTGTTCGTCCGGTTGGTTGATTCGTGCGCCGATCGGGGTCGGCTTGCGGAAATCGAACGGGGTCCCGTCAACAGGCCGTAGCTCGCCCGTCGGAATCAACGTGGCATCCACAGGCGTGAACCGGTTCGCCGGCATGGTCACCACGTGATTGAGGATATCGCCCTTGCCAGCGAGATTGAAATAGGAGTGATGCGTTAGATTGCATATGGTCGGTTTATCGGTTGTGGCGGTGAAATCCAACCTCAGCGCGTTGTCCTCTGTAACCGTGTACACGGCCTTGACGGATAGATTGCCCGGGTAACCTTCTTCGCCATCTGCGCTCAAGTACTGCAGCTCGAGAGCCGGCCCGTCAGGAGTTAGATAGGTCTTGGCCGTCCAAACGACCTTGTCGAACCCTTTCAGTCCGCCGTGCAAATGATTCGGGCCGTCGTTGGTGGCTAACTGATAGGTGACACCATCGAGGACGAACCTCCCGTTGGCGATCCGGTTCCCGTACCGCCCGATTAAGCAGCCGAAATACGGGTTGTTCGTCAAGTAGCCGTCCAAATGGTCGTACCCGAGCACGACATCGCCGAGCTGGCCGTATTTGTCGGGCACTTTTAGCCACACGACGATCCCGCCGTAGTTACAAATGCCAGCTTCCATCCCTTTCGAGTTGCGTAGCACGTACAGATCAACAGGCGTGCCATCGCGCGTTCGGCCAAATGGCTGTTTTGTGATTTGCATGGCCGACCGCGGTGGTGGCGCGGTGCAACCGGCAAGCCATGACGCACAAAGCACACCCATTACCGCAAGCTTCAGAACCGTTTTCGCGCTCATCGTTACTTACTTGTTGAGGTTGTTTGTTTTAGGATCCGCTCGATTACCACCCGAGGAACTCTCAAAACTGTGCCGTGCCGCGCGCCGCGCGGGAAGCTGACCTGGTGCGATATGTCCTGCCAATGCTCCAGATCGGCAGATTTCACAGCCCCGTAATACCGCGGCTCGACGTAATGGTCAAAGAAAATGTAGTACTCAGAGCCAATCTGGATTGCCGATGGCCCCTCGACCCATGTGTTGGTTGAAATAGGTGCGCTGGCCGGCCCAAACGGGCCCTCGGGCGAGTCACCCACGGCTATGCGCAGGTTTTTCTTCGGCGGGTAGCGCGTCTCATCTTTCACAATCAGGTAAAACTTGTTCCGAGCGGCCAGGAGTGTCGCGTCAATTACGTTGAACCCGCCGTCGTAGAACAGTCGCGACGGACTGAACTTAACGAAGTCTGTTGTGGTTGTGCAATAAATCCGGTGGTTTTTGTCCCCCGAACCAGCCGTTTCGGGGAACTTCCCGGGAACGGTCGAAGACCAAAACACGATCCACTCGCGTTTGTTCGTGTTATAGAACAGCTCTGGCGCCCAGACGTTTTCTACCTCCGGCTCGTGCTCCATCACCGGAATAGCCCGTTGCTCGGACCATGTCAGCAGGTCGCGTGATCTAGCATACCCGAACACTGGCGGCTTGCCCCAACTTGTCGTCCAGACCAGGTGGAATATCCCATCCGGGCCCAATGCCAGGCATGGATCCCGCATCAGTTTCCCTCCAACAGCCGGTTCGAGGAAGGATTTACCAGGCGGTTCCAATTCTGTCCAAATCAGGCCGTTGGTGCTCCATGCCAGATACAGGCCCGACTCACCGTTGCCCCGGAAGAACGAGAACAGATAAACCCAATCGTTGCCGGGCTGCCCCATGGCAGCCAGGCTCAGCCCACATACACAGGCGATGTGCGCCAGAACGCGCGGCAGTATGGGATGGGCCGTACGTTTCATGCCGTGTTTCATTTTTGGCCGTAGTACGCACCGGGCCCGTGCTTGCGCAAAAAATGCTTGTCGAGCAGCGCGCGTTGCATTGGCCTAACGCGCGGGTTCAGCCGCAATGTTTCGAGCGCGAGCCGCGCGACCTGCTCCAGCACGACAGCATTTTCGACCGCTTTCTCAACTGTGGGCCCCCAGGTAAACGGCCCGTGACTGGCCACAAGCACACCCGGCACTGACATTGGATCGAGGCGCCTGAACCGCTCGACAATCACACGGCCAGTGTTCAGCTCGTAGTCGGTCTTTATCTCGCGCGGCTTCATCAGCCGTGTGCATGGGACCGGGCCGTAGAAGTGGTCCGCGTGTGTTGTTCCCAGTGCCGGGATCTCGCGCCGTGCTTGCGCCCAAACGGTTGCGTACAGGCTATGCGTGTGCACGACACCACCAATTGCGGCGAACGCGCGGTATAGTTCAAGGTGCGTCGGTGTGTCCGAGCTTGGTTTTAGCGCGCCCTCAACGACGCTGCCGTCTTCAAGCGAGACCACAACCATGTGCTCGGATTTCATCGCGTCGTACGGCACACCTGAAGGCTTGATCACGACAAGGCCGCGCTGGCGATCTATCCCGCTGGCATTTCCCCAGGTCTCGATTACTAAACCTTTGGCAACAAGGTCGAGGTTTGCACGCCAAACTGCTTGTTTGAGTTCCTCTAACATCGCGAAGCTGGATGAAGGAGATTATTTCAGTTCAAGCACGACAACAGACTTGGGCGGCAATGTGGCGACGAATCCGTCTGGCGTAACCTGTGCTGAATTGAACGCGCTCGGTTTCACGTTCTCAGGCTGTTCGAAAGTGTTGTGTGCCGTCATCGTATCTGCAGTCAGCACGCGCCCGGTCACAGTTTTGGGCTTGGGGCCGTTGATGATGCACCTTAGTTCCGCCGGTCGCGAAGGATTGAAATTACAAATGCTCACATGGATCGCGCCGGTACCATCCCGCGAAGCCGAGACGCTCAGCCCGGGAATCTTCTCATCGCCATAGGTGTAGTCTTCACATGTCAGCTCCGAAGGGAGCAATGTGGCGTCATGGTGCACAGTGTACATCTCGAACACATGGTAAGTCGGCGTAACAATCATTTTCTCTTTGTCTGTGAGGATGACTGCCTGCAGCACGTTGACCATTTGTGCGATATTAGCCATTTTAACCCTGGCGCAATGCTTATTGAAAATGTTGAGTGTCAGGCCCGCCACCATTGCGTCGCGGAGTGTATTTTGCTGATAGAGGAAGCTCGGGTTCGTGCCCGGCTCGGGTTCATACCATGTGCCCCATTCGTCTACGATAAGGCCGACGCGCTTTTGTGGATCGTACTTATCCATGATTTCACCGTGCTTGGTCACCAGTTCGTCCATTTTGAGCGCGTTGCGTATGACCGCGAACCACTCTTTCTCGTCGAACTTTGTCGCTGAGCCGCGTGGCGGCCAGCTCATCGTGGTACGGGTGTAGTAATGGAGTGACAAGCCTTGCATGTGCCGCGCTGCTTTCTTCATCAGCACTTCGGTCCATTCGTAGTTGAAATCATTTGCGCCGCATGCGATCCGGTAAATCCGGTTCCCACGGTAATCCTTCACGAACGTCGCGTACTGTTTGTACAGGTCGGCGTAGTACTCGGGCGTCATGTTGCCGCCACAGCCCCAGCTTTCGTTGCCTATGCCGAAATATCTGAGTCGCCACGGCGCGATCCGCCCGTTCTGACGACGGAGGTTAGCCAGCGCCGATTCCGCGCCGCAGGTCATGTACTCGATCCATTCCATCATTTCCTGCGGTGTCCCACTGCCTACATTGCCGCAGATGTACGGCTCGCAGCCTAGCTGCTCGCATAAGTCCATGAACTCGTGCGTACCGAAATGGTTGTTCTCGATTACTTGGCCCCAGTGCGTGTTGATGCGTGCAGGGCGCGTGTCGCGTGGGCCGATCCCGTCTTTCCAATGGTATTCGTCGGCGAAGCACCCGCCCGGCCAACGCAGCACTGGAACCTTGATTTTTTTGAGCGCGGCTACCACGTCGGTTCTTATCCCCCGCGTGTTCGGGATCGGGCTGTCCGGCCCGACCCAGATGCCCTCATAGATGCATCGTCCCAGATGTTCAGCGAAATGACCGTAAATCATCCTGCTGATCGTGTTGGTTCCGCGATCAGCGTGGATCACAAGCGTGTTAGTAGTGGGTTGTGCAGCCGGCGCCGAGCCTGTCGAGCACACCAATGCCGTACAAAGGAGGGGCATGGCGACCAGCCCAGCAAATCTTCTGAGCCGGACCGGCGCGGCAGTACCAGTTCTGCCGTGGCGTTTGTGCGGTTTCATTTGCGCTGTTTGTTGCGGATCTCGATGAGTTTTTTCATTACGTGGTGGAGGTTCCCGTTCCAGTCCTTTGTGCCGAATGCGTCGTGAAGTGTTTTATAGAGCGCGTACAACTCGCGGTACACGGCGTGCGCCGCAGGGTCTGGCTCGTATATGCGTGGCTTAAGCCCAGTCATTGCTGCTTGAGCACTCGGATAGTCCGGGTACACGCCTGCAACCACAGCTCCTGCTATGGCGGCGCCCAGCGCACACGTCTGCGATGAACGTGAAACCTTCATCGGCCGGCCGATTACATCGGCGTAAATCTGCATCACCAGTGGATTTTTTTCCGCGATACCGCCGCAGTTGATCACGTCCTGCACTTTGACACCGTACTCTTCGAACCGGTTAATGATAGTCAGCGCGCCGAACGCAGTTGCCTCGATCAATGCGCGGTAGATTTCCGGCGGGGTGGTGTATAGAGTCTGCCCGAGCAACAATCCGGTTAAACGCTGGTCGACCAGTATCGTGCGGTTGCCGTTGTTCCAATCAAGTGCGAGCAGCCCGCTCTCGCCAGGTTTGAGTTTGGCTGCGGCCTTGGTCAACTCTTCATGTGACCCGAGCTTTTTGCCCCCGGGCTGTACATAGTTGACGAACCAATTGAAAATGTCGCCCACGGCGGACTGGCCTGCTTCCAACCCCCAGTAGCCCGGTAGAATGCTCCCATTGACGATGCCGCACAGGCCCGGAATGTCGGCCAAGGGCTTATCAACTGGCCAAACCATCATGTCGCAGGTGCTTGTACCTATAATCTTGACCAGTGTGCCGGGCTTAATTCCCGCTCCGACACCACCCAGGTGTGCATCGAATGCACCCACGGCTACCGGGATGCCTGGAGGCAGTCCGGTCCGTTTCGACCATGCTTCTGTTAGCCGACCGACGGCGCGGTCTATTGTGTAGGCCTTGGGCCGGAGCCGGCTCCGGAGTGCGCCTAGCTTTGGGTCCAGTTTCGACAGGAATTCTGCGTCCGGGTACCCGCCCCACTCGTCACTGTACATTGCTTTGTGTCCCGCGGCGCACACGCCTACGGTCAGTTTGTCAGGCGCTTCCGTCCCGGTGAGCATTGCGGGGATCCAGTCGGCGCATTCGACCCAGGTGTACGCAGCGTCGAACACTTCCGGTGCTGTGCGCAAACAGTGCAAGATTTTGCTGAAGAACCACTCGCTGGAATATGTGCCGCCGCACTTAGCAAGGTAATGCGGACGAATCTTGCGCGCCAGTTCGGTTATCTCTTCAGCCTC
>JANWZY010000004.1 GCA_025061935.1 Verrucomicrobiia bacterium | reverse complement strand
CTTTTTTCGCAGTGGCACACGCACGCGCCAGTTTGAGCTTTGCGCGGCTCCAGCACGTTGGTAGATTCGGCGCGTGGCTCGGCATGGAGGGCCAGACTCGGAATCAGCGGATAGCAGGAACGACATACTCGGCGTTGTGCTGGTCGCGCTAGCAGTATTGCTGCTAGTGGCGCAAATGTCGTTCGACCCGCGCGATTTGGCGTTCTTACACAGCCCGCCGAACCCGTTCACACGGAATTGGATCGGCCCGGTCGGCGCGCACGTGGCATACGGCTTTTTCTTCGTGCTCGGAGCAGGCGCGTACGCTGTCCCCGTGTTGATTGGTGCTTTCGGACTCGGGTATTTGTTGGACCTGCTCGGCTACTTGCGGCGGAGACCGTTCTGGGCATGGCTCTGGGCGTTCGTTCTGGTTGTGGGGCTGACCGGGCTGTTGCACATTTTTTGGGTGGCAAAGCTCCTTGGGCAAATACACGAGCGGCTCGGCGCCCCGAGTGCCGGCGGGTGGCTCGGCCAGACCACGTACGACTATGGCTTTTGGATGTTCGGCAGGCTTGGCGCCGCGATTGTGTACGGGACGCTATATCTCGTGGCGATGCTTTATTTGACAAACTTCCGGCTCGGCGCCTGGATCAAAGAGCTTTGGCTTGCGCGCCAGCGGGGCGCGCAAACGCCTGCGCAGGCCGAGCGCGTGCTGGAAGAACGCACGCGCGAGCTTGAGCAGAAAAAACGCGAGCTTGAGGAGGTCGCTCAAAAGGCGGGCTTGGGACCCGATCTCCAGCCGGTGCCTAAGCCGACGATTCGCGACTTGACCGTGCCCGCGCCCAAACCGAAGTCGGAGCCTAAGCCTGCTGCGGGCGCAGCACCTGAAACGACGCCGCCGCAGCCGGCGCCCGAGGCCGCAGCGGTGGAACAGGCGCCGGTGAGAGCAGCCCGGACTGCTGAAACGGCGCAGGCGGTTGAAAAGACTCAAGACCAAAAGGCTTCCGAGTTGGGCGCGGAGCCGGCTCCGGCCGAGTCGAAACAATCTGCGCCGCGCAGGCCGAAACCCTTCGTGCTTTCGGCCGGGCCAAAGATAGGCGGGTACAAGCTCCCGCCTATCGAGCTACTTAACTACTTCGAGGGCCCGGTGCGGCCCGCCGAGACGAAGGAGGAGCTGATGGCGAACGCGCGGCTGATGCAGCAGACATTGGCCCAGTTCGGCATCGAGGTCGCAATCGGCGACATCACGCGCGGGCCGACCATCACACGGTATGAACTGCACCCGGCGCCGGGGGTCAAACTCGAGCGTATCACCGCGCTGAGCAACAACCTCGCTGCTGCGCTGAAGGCCGAGCGTATCCATATCTTGGCGCCAGTACCGGGCAAAAGCTCGGTCGGCGTCGAGGTGCCGAACCGTGTACAAGCGTTGGTAGTGCTGCGCGATTTGATGGAGACCGACGAATGGCGCAACACGAAGGCGCGGATTCCCATCGCGCTGGGCAAAGACGTGTACGGGAACCCGATCATAGCCGACCTGGCCGAAATGCCACACCTCCTGATTGCCGGGAGCACAGGCTCGGGCAAGTCTGTCTGCATTAACGCAATCATAACTTCTTTGCTTTACCGGTTTGCACCGGACGAGCTGCGGTTCGTAATGATTGACCCGAAAGTGGTCGAGCTGCAGCACTACAACAAGTTGCCGCACCTGGTCGTGCCGGTCATTTCCGACCCGAAGAAGGTCATACTCGCGTTGCGCTGGGTCGTCAACGAAATGGAGAAACGTTACCAAATCTTCGCCCGCGTCGGGGTCCGGAATATCTGGGCGTTCAACGAGCGGGCGCGGCACAAGCCGCTGCCAAAGCGCGAGCCTGAACTGCCGTTGACTGTCAAAAAAGAGCGTGTCGAGCCGAGTGCCGACGGGTTCGCAGTCGAGCTGGACGAGGAAATCGTTACCCCCAGCGACGAGGACATAATCATCCCGGACCGGCTCAGTTACATTGTAGTGATAATTGACGAATTGTCAGACCTGATGTTGGTTGCGCCCGCCGATGTAGAAATGGCCATAGCGCGGATCACACAAATGGCACGCGCAGCCGGCATTCATTGCATTGTGGCCACGCAGCGTCCCAGCGTGGATGTGATCACGGGCGTGATCAAGGCGAACATTACCGCACGGATCGCATTCCAATGCGCATCAAAAGTTGACTCGCGCACCATTTTGGACGCGATGGGCGCAGAAAAGCTTATCGGCAAAGGCGATATGCTGTATTTGCCCCCTGGTTCGGCGAAACTGATCCGCGCGCAGGGCGCGCTTGTCACAGACGCCGAGATACAGCGTGTGGTCGAATTCATTTCCGGGCAGGCGAAACCGAGTTACGAGCTGGAGATTCACCAACAGCTCCAAGGCATGTCAGAAGATTTGGATAGTGAGAAAGGAATTGACGAAGACGAGGAGCTTATCCAGAAATGCATCGAGGTTATCCGGACCGAGCAAAAAGCGAGCGTGTCCCTGCTCCAGCGTCGGCTCAGGCTAGGCTACACGCGCGCAGCCCGGATCATGGATGAGCTTGAGCGGCGCGGGATCGTGGGCCCGAGCAAGGGTGCTGAGCCGCGCGATATATTGATTGATTTGGATGGCACCGGCGCAGATGGGCGAGGCAAGCAGGCCGTGTAATCGCGCCGGTTGGCAGGGTCACCTCGCACGCTATCGTTTGCCGGGGAGGAAAGATCACCAGACAAAGCTGGCAAAAGTTCGCTTGAGCCGGGCCAGCAGTGCCCCGAGTTTGGGAGGAAACGCTGTGGTTCAGATCCGGGCAGTGAACGTTTTTGTAAGCTCGGTTGTCAATCGCTCAGAAGCATTTTGACGGAATGAGCACAGGAATAAGCGCAATTAACGAGGCAGTGCGTGAGGCCAGCGCATTCGTGCAGCCGCTGTTCAACGAGATCGGTAAGGTCATTGTTGGCCAGAGATATCTGGTCGAGCGACTCGTAATCGGGCTACTTGCCAACGGCCATGTATTGCTAGAGGGTGTGCCAGGCCTAGCCAAGACATTGTCGGTCAAGACGCTGGCGGCATGCATTAATGCGAAATTTGCGCGGCTCCAGTTCACCCCTGACATGCTGCCGGCAGATATAATTGGCACACAAATTTACAATCCTCATACTGGGACGTTTACCACTCGGAAAGGCCCGATCTTCGCAAATCTCATTTTAGCGGACGAGATCAATCGCGCGCCGGCAAAAGTCCAAAGTGCGCTTCTTGAAGCGATGCAGGAAAAGCAGGTCACAATTGGCGACCAGACGTTCAAGCTCGACGAGCCGTTCTTGGTGTTAGCCACGCAAAACCCGATCGAGCAGGAAGGCACATACCCGTTGCCCGAGGCGCAGGTGGACCGGTTCATGCTCAAGCTCAAAATCGGGTATCCGTCCCGTGGCGAAGAACGCCAGATTTTGGATTTAATGGCAAAAACCAGTGGCCCGCCCCAAGTCTCGCCTGTGGTCGAGCTGAAGCAAATCCTTGCCGCGCGCGAGGTCATCAATGACATCTACGTGGACGATAAGGTCAAGGAGTATATCGTGGACCTGGTCTGTGCTACGCGCGAGCCGGAGAAATACAAGATTCCGGTTAAGGAGTTAATTCAGTTGGGCGCGTCTCCCCGCGCGACGATTTACCTGACGCTGGCTGCCAAAGCGCACGCATTTCTGCGCGGGCGCGGGTACGTCACGCCACAGGATGTCAAGAGCGTCAGCATGGACGTGTTACGACACCGCGTCCTGATCACCTACGAGGCCGAGGCCGAAGACAAGACGAGCGAAACTGTGATCCAGAAAATTTTGGATGAACTACCTGTGCCGTGAGCAGCAAATGCTGAATGACCATTCGCGCCCACCGAATTTTTAGTTGGCTTGGACACCGATTTCTTAGGCACTGGGCCGATTTCTGCGCGCGTGTATGATCCCCCGCGAGATTCTGAAGAAGATTCGGCAGATCGAGCTCCGCACGAACCGGCTCGTGACCGAGACCGTTGCGGGCGCGTACCACAGCGTCTTCAAAGGGCAAGGGATGGAGTTCGATGAGGTGCGCGAGTACCAGCCCGGGGACGATGTGCGCGCAATTGATTGGAACGTCACGGCGCGGATGAACCATCCGTATGTGAAAAAGTACGTCGAGGAACGCGAGCTGACCGTTATGCTTGTCGTGGACGTAAGCGGTTCAGGCCTGTTCGGTTCACGTGCACAGTCCAAGCGCGAACTTGCGGCCGAGATTGCGTCCGTGCTCGCCTTTTCCGCCATCCGCAATAACGACAAGGTTGGGTTGATCCTTTTTACCGACGGCGTCGAGAAGTATATCGCGCCACGGAAGGGGCGGCGGCACGTGTTGCGGGTGATCCGCGAGGTGTTGTTTTTCGAGCCGGCACGGCGCGGAACAGACATTGCCACGGCATTGCAGTTCCTGATGCGTGTCGTGCGCCGGCGCGCGATCGTGGTCGTGATATCGGATTTCATTGAGCCGGAGATGTTCAAGCATTTTACTCTGGGGTCTGACTTTGGATTTCACCAGGAGCGCCCTGGTCGAGCGGATTCGCTGGCCGCGCGGGGCGCATCAGGGCCGCTCGCGCCGCGCACGTACACAGCACTGCGTCAGTCGAACCGGCGGCACGACGTCGTCGCAGTGCAAATCACGGATCCGCATGAGTTTGGACTGCCTGAAGTGGGCCGGATTGTGCTAGAAGACGCCGAGACGGGCGAAGTGGTCGAGCTGAACACAGGCTCGGCTGCAGTTCGTGCGCAGTTTGCCGCGCAGCAAGGCAGCCTGTTCGAACGGCTCGCCCACCAGCTTCGTGCAGCGGAGGTTGATGTGGTTCAGCTTCGCACCGACCGGCCTTACATCGTTGAGTTGAACAGATTCTTCGCGGCGCGCGAACGGCGGCGCGCCCGCGGCTAGAATAGCCACGGCCCCCTCAGACTAAATGGGTACGAACCTGACAGTCCCAAGCTATGAAGCGGCGACAAATGACATTCGTGACATTAAGCCGCTAGTCGACATTCCCACTGCGCATGATTGGCTGTGGACCGCCCTCTTAGTAATTGTAGTGGTTGCAGTGTGTTACCTGGTCTGGCGTTTGGTCGCGGCGCGGTTGCGTCTGAAAGCATTGGCGCCGGCGCCTGAACCGCCGCATATACGTGCCAAGAAACGGCTAATGGAGGCACTCGAATTGATTGGGCAGCCGGAGCCGTTCGTTGTCGCCGTTTCCGGCGCAGTACGGAGTTATTTGGAAGAACGGTTTGGATTACGCGCGCCCGAGCGGACGACCGAGGAGTTTTTGCGCGAGTTGTCAGAGTCGCCTGTGCTTACGAGCGAACAGAAGGAAACTTTGGAGGAATTCTTGAAGCGGTCCGATCTAGTGAAATTCGCAAGGTACGAACCGCCAGAGTCGGAGCTGCGCGAATTGCACACGGCTGCGCTCAGGCTGGTTGATGAGACTGCGCCGGTGCAGGAACAGCGCATGGATGGCGCGCATGCCCCGGTGCGCGGTTCGCAGCCAGCGCAGCCGCGAGCTATTGGTGAAGTAAGATGACTTTCGGCCGGCCATACTTGCTTTTGCTCTTGGCGCTTGTGCCACTGATTGCGTGGCTGAAAGGCCGCGCAGGTCTTCAGCCTGCAGTGATTTATTCCGCGGTGGGCTTCTTCAAGGGCATGGCCAGGCACGCGCGGTCGCGTGCAGGCCGAATACTATTTGCTCTGCGCTGGCTCACGCTCTGCGTGCTTGTGTTGGCGTGCAGCCAGCCGCGATTGATCAAGCCGGGCGCAACCGTGAAGGCCAGTGGCGTGGACATAGTGATCGCCCTGGACCTCTCGGGAAGCATGGAGTCGGAGGATTTTGTTGTGGCCGGGCAGCGGGTGAACCGTCTCGAGATGGCGAAGCGTGTGCTACGCACTTTCATCAGGAACCGCCCGAATGACAGGATCGGTCTCGTAGCGTTTGCGGCACAACCGTACATCGGCGCGCCGCTCACACTTGATCACGATTTCTTACAGCAGTGCATCGAGCGCCTGGAAATAGGCATAATTGACGAAACACGCACTGCAATCGGTTCCGGCCTCGCTACTGCAGTCAACCGGCTCCGAGATCGGAAAGCCAAGAGCAGGATCGTGATCCTGATGACTGATGGCCAAAACAATGCGGGCAAAATCAGTCCGCTGACCGCCGCCGAACTTGCCCAGGCTTTGGGCATTAAGGTTTACACCGTCGGCGTGGGTACCCGCGGAGTCGCACCCATGCCCGTGAAGGTGCGGGGTCAAAAGGTCGGGTACCGGCCCGTCGAGGTGGACATAGACGAGGACACTCTTCGCGAGATAGCGAGGCTCACGGGTGGTAAATATTATCGCGCCGACAACGCCGAGCGGTTCCAGGAAATTTATGCCGAGATAGATCGCCTGGAAAAGACCGAGGCCGAAGTAAAAAAGTTCGCAGAGTACAAAGAGTTGTTCCCATGGTTTGTAGGGGTTGGCTTAGCATTGCTGCTGATTGAGATAGTGCTTGGGAACACAGTCTGGCGGAGATTGCCATGACTGGACCGGCGTTGGACGCTGGGCGAAAAATGCTGGACCAATGCAAATGCGGAAAACATTGAACAGATAGGGCCAACTGGTCGGCGCATGAATAGTTTTTAACCGCGAAAGAGGGGTAAGCCATGCGGTTTGGGAACCCACACATGCTCTGGTTGCTGCTCGTTCTGCCGCCGGCTGTGCTGGTGTTTCTCTGGCGCGCTAACAAGGCCAAAGAATCCGCGCTCGCACGATTTGTGGAGCCGCGGTTGTTGAATGAGCTGCTAGCAGGAGCGTCGCGGCTGAGGCGCCAGATACGCTACGGCCTTTTGACTGGCGCCGTGGCATGCCTAGTACTTGCTTTGGCGAAGCCGCAGTGGGGGTTCGATTGGGAAGAAGTCAAGCAGCGCGGTTTGCACATTATCGTTGCGATTGACACATCGAAGAGCATGTTGGCTGAAGACGTGGCTCCGAACCGGCTCACACGGGCGAAGCTGGCCGCGCTCGAACTTGCGCAACAGGCAAAGTCCGACCGCATTGGGTTAATTGCCTTTGCTGGCACAGCTTTTTTGCAGTGCCCTTTGACAATTGACAATGCTGCATTTGAGGCCTGCGTCGCTATGCTCGATGTCAACGTGATTCCCCAAGGCGGTACTGCGATCGCCGAGGCGATTTTAACTGCAATCAGATCGTTCAAGTCTGGGCCTCAGGACCATAAAGTGCTGGTTATCTTTAGCGACGGCGAAGACCACGACAACCGCGCAGTTGAGGCGGCAGCCGCTGCAGCACGGGCCGGGATCAAGGTCTTTACTGTGGGTGTCGGCTCCGCCGAGGGGGACCTGCTGCGCGTGCGGATGCCAGACGGCCGGACCGACTATGTCCGCGACCCGGAAGGCAACGTAGTGAAGTCAAGATTGAACGAGCACTGGCTCCAGCAAATTGCCACAGCCGGGGGCGGGTTTTACATCCCGTTGCGCGGGCCTGGGGCGATCGAGACGCTTTATTCGCGCGGAATAGCGCCGCTGCCGAAGTCGGAAGGCCAGGCGCGGCTGTTCAGGCGTTGGCATGAAAAGTTCCACTGGCCACTTTGCGCAGCCATTGTTTTGCTGGTGATTGAAATGCTTTTACCGGAGCGGCCGCGCACAAATGTGATTCCAACCAAACTTCAGCAGGAAACTGGCCGCGTCCGACCGCCAGTAACTATTGCTTTGGCGGCAGTGTTGGCCTTAACGGGGAGTGCTATGGCCTCGCCCTCGCGCGCGTTGGAATATTTTCGGGCGGGGAAATTTGCCGAGGCACAGAAAGAGTTCGAGCGGCTTGCGCAGGAAGACAAAAAAGGCGATCTGCGGTTGATCTTTAACGCCGGTGTGGCCGCATACCGCGCAACCAATTACCACGCTGCGGCGCGGCACTTTGAAGCAGCGCTGGCTGCGCAGGATTTGAAGCTACAGGCGGCAGCCTACTTCAACCTTGGAAACACGCAATACCGGCTGGGGGCGGCAGCTAAAGACGTTGATGAAGTTCAAACGTTGTGGGAGGCCGCAATCAGGAGTTATCAAAATGCGCTTGCGCTAGACAAAAATGATAGTGACGCAGCGTTCAATCTAGAGTTTGTCAAGCGCGCAGTCGCGCACATCAAACACCTGCGCGAGGCAGCGCAGCGCGCGAAAGAGGAGGCCGATGAAGCCATACGGCGGCGGAATTATCGGCACGCGCTTAAAATCATGGAGCAATTGCTCCAACAGAATATTGCCGCTAAACAGTTTGAGGATTTCACGCGTAAACTGAGGGAGATTGTTGAGATCGCGAGTTCATCGGAGTAAAGCGCAAAACGTTCCGCGCACTATGTGCCGGGTTTTGGTAAACGGTCGCAGTTCGCCATGTGCAAAGAGATTTGTGCGCTATGCGCTCGGCGCGTTTCTAGGGTTTACGTTACGGTGCGCGTCGGCGGAGACAGCCGATGACTTTTTCCACGAGGGCGCGGTTCACTATCTTTCAAACAACATCCCCAAGGCGCTGGAAGTGGTCACGCGCGGACGTGAACTTTTCCCCAATGATGTGAAGCTGATGAAGCTCGAGGAGTTGCTCAGGCGCCAAGCCCCTCAGCAACAGCAAGGGGAACAACAGACACGTCAGGATCAGCAGCGGGACCAGTCAGAACAACAGCAAGATCAGAAACAGCTACAGTCTGCCTCGTCGCAGGCCAAGGATGGAGGCCGAGAGCAACGCGAGCGTCAGGAAGCCGGCGCCACACGGCCAACAGAGATTACTCCCGAGCTAGCGCGGCAAATGTTGGATGCGCTCAGGGCCGAGGAAGCCATGATGCCGCTTGGGCCTGAGCGGCCACGTGAGCAACCGCAGCGCGCGTTTAAGGATTGGTAATAGGAATTGTGCTTTGCCGGAACAGAATTTGCGGGTTGCGCGGAGGTACGCGGCGGCGCAACCGCGCTGTCAGCCGGCAGAATCAAGCGCTTTTTTAATTGCCGCGATCACTCGGCGCTGAACTGAAAGCGGTGTGCCCTTGATCTGTGCGCCCGCGGCCGCGGGATGGCCGCCCCCACCAAATTGTTCGGCTATTTGACTGACATTAACCTTCTCGGATTTGGATCTGAGACTGATGTGAATTAGATCGGGCTCGATTTCCTCGAACACGCACGCCACGACCACGGGTTCAATTGCGCGTATATGGTCAATGACACCTTCGGCGTCCACCGTGTCGGCGCCGGTGCGGGCAAAGTCGGCCTTTCTGAGCCACAGGTACGCGATCTGATTGTTGTGTGTCAGTTTGAAATGACTGTAAACGTGCTTGAGCAATCTAGCGCGCGAAAGCGGATAGCTCTGGTACACCTCGTCACAAATCTTGGCAAGGTCCGCCCCTTTGCTCACCAGTTCAGCAGCAATGTGGTAAGTGCCAGGCCGCGTAGTGGGATATTGGAATGAGCCTGTGTCGGTCGAGATAGCCGTGAACAAGCAGTTCGCGATCGGTTTCGTTATCTGCCAGCGCGCAGCCTTGAGAAGTTTGTACACAAGCTCGCCTGTGCTCGGCTCGCGTTTCGAAACCCAATTGATGTCGCCGAACCGTGTATTGCTTTCGTGGTGATCAATGTTGATGAGCAGGCGCCGGTTGGCAATGCACGATTGCGCAGCGCCAAGTCGTTCAATGCTAGCTGAATCGATGGCAACCACGCTGTCGAACTCGAACCCGTGCCTGGGCGGTTGAATTAGCCTGTCAGGGTCGAGGAACCGGTACTTCTGAGGGATCGGGTCTTCGTTCCAGCACTCGACTTTTTTGCCCTCGGCTTTAAGCGCCAGGGCCAGCGCAAGCTGCGAGCCTACACAATCGCCGTCAGGCCGGGTATGCCCTACCACGCATACGGTTTCGCTTTGGCGCAGCACTTCAACGATTCGGAGCGCTATTTTCGGATGGTTTTTCAATTGTGCCGCTTGTTGTTCTTGAAGGAGTAAAGGCAGTTACCAGCGTTGCAATCGCAGCGCTATTTTTTATCGCCCGGCCCGCCCTTTTCCAGTTCGTCTATGATTTGCAGCACGCGGTTGCCGCGCACTATCGAGTCGTCAAAAACGAACCGCAGACGTGGAATGTTCTTAAGCACCACTGCCTTTGCCACAAGCTCTTGAATGCGCAGTCTGTTCCGTGAGAGCAGTGCCAGGCCGGCTTTTTGTTGCTCAGCAGTACCGAGAATACTAGTGAAAACAGTCGCGTAACGCAGGTCCCCTGATACCTCGACATCGTTAACTGTGATCAGGCCTACCTGGTCGGCCGGCAGCTCGCGCCTAATGATTTCCCCGATTTCGCGCTTGAGCAGTTCGCCCACGCGTTGTTGCCGGATTGTTGACATAGAACCGAATTCCTCAAGTTACAATTGGGCTATTGGCGCCGGCGCGGCATTTCAGGGCACATATGCTCACACCGGTCGCGAGCTGTGCCCGGATCACAGTTTCTGCGCTACTTTTTCTATGGTGTAACACTCCAGCACGTCGCCTTCCTGGTAGTCGCCGAAGCCCTCAATCCGGATGCCGCATTCCATTCCTGCCCGCACCTCGGTGACTTCGTCCTGGAACCGTCGCATGGATTGAATTACACCCTCGAACACAAGTTCTTTGCGCCGGAGTACGCGCACGCGGCCGCGCACCATCCGGCCACTTAACACAACGCAACCTGCCACAGGAACGCCTTTTGAGAGCGGGAAAACTTTTCGGACCTCGGCAGTGCCGAGAACGACCTCCTTTTCGACCGGTTCCAATAGACCGGTCATGGCTTCTTTGACCTGGTCGATCAACTCGTAAATGATTGTGTAAAGTTTTATTTGGACGCCCTCGCGTTTTGCCCGTTCGGCCGCGCTGGGGTCAATCCGCGTGTGGAATCCGAGCACGACCGCGTTTGATGCAGCCGCTAGTGCTACATCGTTTTCGCTCACAGGGCCCACCGCACTGTGCAGTATTTCAAGCTTGACCTTGTCAGATTCGATCTTGTTCAGCGCGTCCACAATTGCTTCAACCGAGCCTTGCGTGTCCGCCTTGACCACGAGTTTGAACGTTTTCTCGTTGGCCGCTTCCAAAGTTGCGAACAAGTTCTCGAGCGTGATCTTTGGCCGCGGCGCCTGACTGGCAGCACGCGCTTCCATTGCACGCTTTTCTGCGAGTTCGCGCGCGGCTTTCTCGTTTTCGACAACGTTAAATTCCAACCCTGCATCCGGGACACCGTTCAGGCCCAGCATCTTCGCAGCCACCGATGGCCCGGCTTCCTTGAGCCGTTTGCCCTCGGCGTCTATGAGCGCGCGCACGCGCCCGTAGTATTGCCCGCAGATAATTGTGTCCCCAACACGTAACGTGCCCGTTTTTACAAGCAGCGTGACGGCGGGCCCGCCCGGCTCGATTCCAGACTCGATCACGTAGCCTTTGGCGCGGCGATTCGGGTTCGCTTTCAGCTCGAGCATTTCGGCCTGGAACAGGATCATCTCGAGCAGCCTGTCCACGCCGCGCCCGGTCAGCGCAGATACATCAACGAAGATGGTATCCCCGCCCCACTCGTCCGGGACCAAACCGCGCTCTTGCAACTGTTGCCTCACCTTTAGCGGGTTCGCAGTTGGGTGGTCGCACTTGTTTACCGCCACGATAATTGGCACTTTGGCCGCGCGCGCGTGGTCGAGCGCCTCGATCGTCTGGGGCATTACCCCCTCGTTTGCTGCTACAACCAAAACTACTATGTCGGTCACGTTCGCACCGCGCGCACGCATCGAGCTAAACGCTTCATGGCCCGGCGTGTCGAGGAATGTAATCTGTGCCAGCTCGTTTTTCCGCTCCGGGTGCGGAATTGAAATCGTGTAGGCGCCGATGTGTTGGGTTATGCCCCCCGCTTCGTTCGCGGCCACGTTGGTTTTCCGGATTACGTCCAACAAAGTTGTCTTACCGTGATCAACGTGGCCCATGACGGTGACGACGGGCGGGCGGGGCCGGAGCGCCTCGGGCCTGTCCTCCTCGTCAAGCTCGGGCTTCTTGACAAGCGCCGCGGGGAGGCCGACCCCCTTGGCGCGCTTCTCGACCTCGAGTTTGAATCCGTATTTGGCGCAGATGTACTTGGCAACTGTTTCGTCCACGACCTGATTCACGTTCGCCATCAGCTTAAGTTCCATCAGGTCGGCGATTATTTGGAACGGCTTCTTGTTGAGCTTCTCGGCTAGGGTCCGGACTGTAATTGGTGGTTTTATAGTTAGCGTAGGCGCGGACGGGGGCGGCGCAATCCTGAGCGCCGCTAGTACGGGCTGTTGAGTCGGCGCAGTTGACGGAGTGGTCTGGCGCGGCTGGGGTATAACGGGCTTGGACGGCAGAGGCCCCGGCTTGACCTCGCGCTGCTCGGGTCTTGCGCGGGGTGGCGCGGGTGCCGGGGGTGCTTTGGCGCGCAGAGCCGGCTGCGAAGGTGGACCCGGTTTTTGAGCGGGGCGCGGCCGCGGCGGTAATTGGATGAATCCGACTTTTTCACCTATGCGCGGTTTGGGCGGCTCGGCAGGCTTCGGTTCCTCTGCTTGTGCAGGTTGCTGTGTTTCCGCAGGTCGGACCTCGGCTTCGAGAACTTTCGCCGCTGGCGCCGCGCTTGGCGCTTGCTCTTGTGGCGGTGAAACTTCAGTCTCGGCCGGAAGTTGTACCTTCTCTGTTACGACCACTTGTGGCTCCGCACTTGGTTGTTCGATTTCAATACGGGGTGGTTCTGCCACTTGTTGAGCCGGCGGAGCTGTTGGAGGCAGCTCCAGAACTGCCGTTTCGGCCGCTTGTTCTGCGGTTGGTTGAGGTTGTTCCTGCACGGGCGGCTCGACAGGTGCAGGTTCGGTCGCTGGTGGTGGGGACGGCTGTTTAACACCGCCAAGCTGCTGGATAAGGTACGCGGCCGTGATCTTGTCAATTGTGCTTGAAGCGGTCTTGGCCGTGGTTATGCCCAGCTCGCGTGCCTTAGCTATCACTTCTTTGCTCGGCACTCCGGTTTGTTTTGAGATTTCGTGGATGCGAACGGGCATAATGCTGTTATGGCTGGGCCGAAACGCTCAAGGTTGGACTTTGCAGCGGCATCGGTGAGAATAAGCCACGCCAGTTGGAATACGACTTAACTGGTTGAAGGTTCGCCCACCTTGATCGTGCGCCGGGCGACTTCGGCCCGGGCAGCTTCCAATATCGCCGCAGCTTGGTTCCCAATTTGGGGTATGCTGGCCAGGTCGCTCTCTTCAGCCTCTAGCAAGTCTTCAAGGCTTGTCAACCCGGCATGCACAAGTGCGTCGGCATGTTCGCGTGAAATACCAGGTATGGCCGCAAGTGCTTCCACGGCCTCCGCGACTTTTTCCTCAAACCCTTTGGTAACAAACACCTCTGGCTCGACCTCGACATGCCAGCCTGTGAGTTTCGATGTTAAACGGGCGTTTTGCCCGCGTTTGCCTATCGCCAAAGACAACTGGTCCGGGCTTACCGTGACTCTGATTCGCTTGTTGGCCTCGTCAACCTCGAAAGTTTTGATCTTAGCTGGTGCCAGCGCCGCGCTCACAAACGTCCTGATGTCCGGCGACCACGGAATCACGTCCACCTTTTCGTTGTTTAATTCGCGGACTATGTTCTTCACCCGTTGCCCGCGCAAGCCGACACATGCGCCCACCGGATCAACTTTTTCGTCGCGTGAGTAAACAGCTATCTTCGTCCTGAAACCCGGTTCGCGCGCTATACCCTTGATTTCGATTGTCCCGTCGTGGATTTCTGACACTTCGATCTGGAATAGCTTGATCACGAAGCGTGGGTCGGCACGCGACAGTATAATTTCCGGGCCATGGGGACCTTGTTCGACGGCTTTTACATAAGCGCGGATGCGCTCGCCAATCTGATATTCTTCGGTTGGCACACGCTCATGATTCGGCAACAGGGCTTCATATTTTCCCAAGTCCACAATTACGTCCGACCGCTCAAATCGCCGGACCACGCCACTGACTATTTCACCTACCCGGTCTTTGAACTCTGCGAAAATGAGTTGTTTTTCGGCTTTCCGGATGTGTTGCAGCAGCGCCTGCTTCGCATTAGCTGAAGCGATTCGGCCAAAATCTCGCGGCGTGACTTCGACCTCGATCTCATCACCAATTTTTGCGTCAGGCTTGATTCGTCGCGCGTCGGCCAGCGAGATCTGATCGTGTTTCGATACAACCTTTTCGGCGACAATCAGCTTGGCAATGGCCCGGATATCACCTGTTTTGCGGTCGATCTCAACCCGCAGCGCACGCGCTGGCCCCACCGCCTTCTTCGCCGCGGCGAGCAAAGACTCCTGCACTGCCGCGATGAGGGTATCCCGGCTGATACCCTTCTCGCGTTCCCAAAAGTCAAGTACCGCCAACAGGTCCGCGTTCATGCTGTTCTGTACGCCGGCTGGCCAACAAAAAAGTCGGCAGAAATTAATCCTCCGACTCAGCCAAACCGGTTTTCAGGTGCTAAAAACCAAAAAAATCGTAACCGAACCACGGCGAGGGCGTCAAGTCCGTTTTAGCCGGGCGGTTTTTGTCCCTAGCCCGTGCCGCTCCATCGAAATAACCGTTACCTTGGCGGCAAACGCCCGTGTTAGCCGCAAGCTATAAAATTTGGAAAACGAAGATAAGCATGCTGGTCGCACACAGCTCCGTTTGGCTAATCAGACGGCGCAAGTGGATTGGTTCTCGGCTTCCATCACGGTTACCCAAACCATGCGTCACGCAAATTTTACAATATTGATCTTTACCAGCCTTTCTTGCGCGGGGCCAGAGGTTTGAGCCGTGTTGACTTCTCTAAAGCATGCTGGGGTGCGGAGACGGCGGGTCAAATGAAACGTTTCCGCACTGTATTCCCGGGTAGGTGTTTCACCGGCATGACTGTAAGTCAATGCGAGCCGCTTACGTCCGGCGCAGGTGTTGTTGGTTTTGGCTTACTGGGGGTAAGAACCTACGGCATGGCACGGACGGTTGTTGTCCGGATTAGACCGGTGCAGCTTCGGGATTTAAAATTCCTTGACAAAAAAGGTTTTTTTGCGTAGAAAAACCACAATGCCGAGTTTGCGGAAGCTGGTTGTTCCCCTCGTAAATCGAGTCTGCCTTAAGCTGTACGTGGCAGGGACAGTCGTGGGCTTGGCTTGCAACGGTTTGCAAGCAGGCGGTGACTCTGAATTCGTGCCGGGCCGGTCAAGCCAGGTAAGCTCTGCTACGCAACAAAGCTTCGGTGCGTTGCCGACCGGCTCGCCACCTGCCACTCACCGTGTGGATTGGATTGTCGGCCCTGCCAAAGTCGAGCTGGCAGGGGTTGCACAGATCGAGATCCCCCCGAACTTCCGCTTTGCCGACGCGCGGAACGCGCGAGTCGTTTTCGAGCAGTTGCGGAATCCAGTGCCTAAGCACCTGGTCGGGCTTCTGGTCGCGCCTTCAGGCGAATGGTTTGCGCTTATCGAGCTGAGCGAACCCGGGCATGTCAGTGTTGAAGGGGTGGGGCAATTAAATCCTGACGCGATACTCACATCTATCCGTGAAATTGCGGCGCGGCAGGCGAAACTCCAGCGCGAGGCGGGTGCACCTGTGGTCGAATCAATTGATTGGGTTAGCAAGCCCGTGTATGACCCGGGCGCACGCCGTGTCGAGTGGGCTTTTAAGGCTGTGAGCGGGGGTAATACCGTGGTTAACTACGTGGTTCGCCAGCTCGGGCGTACGCATGTGCTTGATTTCGTCGCAGTGGCACCGCACGGCCCGGATTTGGACCTTCATATGTTTGGCGCAGCAGCCAGAAACATGACCTTCTTGCCTGGCCACCGGTACGAGGACTTCCAAACCGGTGACAAGGTCGCTAGTTCGACCCTCGACCAATTGTTGATTGCCCAGGAGCAAGATGGGACCGAGCCGCCGCCCGAACCGCTGACGGCCAGTGGGGCGCAGACGGCGGGGCGAAAAACGAATCTCGTATGGTTAATCGGGTGTGTTTTGGGAATGTTCTTAACCGGTGTGGCGGTGGTTGTATTTCGTGCGTGGGCCAGCCCGCGCAGGTTGGGCAATGGAGCTTCCGACGGCAAGCGCGCTACGCCGAATGGAGCGGATCAAACAGCAACGGCGAGCAGTGACATACCTAGCGTAGCAACAGAGCGGAGCCGAGCGCCGGAAAGGTACGCCGGACTTGTTTCGGACGCGCAGGCTGGGAATGGTGGGAACGGAAAAAACGCCGGGCGCACGCGCCGCAAGCGCCAGAAAAGGTACATGTACGACAAGTTTTACTCCGGCATGATCATGCGCCTGAGCGGGAGCGAATATAGTTACGGCACTGAGGCCAACGAAACGGAAGTCCTTTACAATCAGCCCATTTACTTGTTTTCGTACAACGCTGTAGTCGAGTTCGAGCGTCAGGTAGTCAACAAGGCGTCCAGCTTAATCGAGACGCAGACAGACCTGATTGAAATTCAACGCCAGGTGATCGAAGAGCAACGCAAACTAATAGATGAGCAGCGGAAGCTGTTACGCGGCGAGACGCAGGCGGTGCAAAGCTGACATTGAAGTGAAAGAAGGAGCCAGCGGGGGTGCCGTACATTTGGAGTTAGGCTCCATTCCCGGTGGACGCGGTGAAAATGTCCGGGCACGTACTTGAGAATTGTATAGGGGCGAGCATGGGGGCATGGCGCTTTTTCGTTGCAGTCTGACAATTGGATGGTTATAAAAATTTCGAAGCTAACCAAGCCGAGTGTTTAACATGCGGAAGCGACAGTACAGTAACCTTTGCCAAGCTGTTTTTGCCTTGACAGCTCTCTTGATTTGCCCGCCACTGGCGCACGCCGCAACTTACATTTTCAATTTCGAGTGTGTGTTTGCAGGTCCACCACCTGCGTCCTCTGAAAAGCCGTGGGTCGTGGCTGCCGTAGAAGACCTTGCCGGTGGCGGCGTCAGAATGACGATCCAGAACAGCGTTGCTTTAGGTGATCAAGTGGTCGAGAAAATTTGGCTCAACCTGAACCCGGTCCTGGACCCGCGAAGCTTGGTGTTCCGGTTCGTTGGTTCAAGTGGCGGTTTCAACCTCCCAGTTGTGGCCGGAGCCAGGGACAAGTTTTCCGCCCAAAACTCAGGTAAGTATGACGTCTTATTCGTGTTCGACGCGCCGTGGGGCAGGCCGGAGCATTACTTGCCAGCGTGCTTTTCAGCCGGCGAATGGGTTATTTATGACGTTACTGGGATACCGGGGTTGACAGCGGGGGATTTTTGGTACACGAGCACGCCCACGGGAAACGCCGGACCGTTTTACGCCGCTGCCTACATTCCCTGTTCAACGTATATCTGTGTGCCGGAGCCAACGAACTTGGCTATCTTTGGGATGGCTGGATGTGCTTGGTTAATTCGGCGGGTTAGGCGCAGATGATCCAACTCGGGCCCAGCAGCCTAGCGTATTTTCTAGCCCGAGCCAAGAACCGCGGTTCCGGGCTTGTGGCCGGAACATGATGAACGAACGTGGCGACATGTGCGGTTCGCAGAAGTGAAAAGAAATTTCCATCTTTTTTGAGGCCGGTTGCGGTGCGTGTTTCTCGGGTTTGAATTTGAGGCTCGTTTCGATATTAGGGACGGATTATTCCATGGACTTCGCCCATTTTTTATCTGCGCGCTCCTGCCAGTCTGGCAGTGCTGCAGCAGTCAACCGTTCCCTTCCCCGCGCCAGGGCTGGCCGAGGCTGGCACCAGAAGCAGCACAATTTTCGAAATTTGCGTATATGCTTGTATCTGGAAGCGGTTGATCCGCGAGCGGCCGTTTACTGGCGTGTCAATTGTCTAGGTGATCAATGGACGTAGGGGGCGAACGGTAATGGTAGAGCTGATCCGCGCCTAAAACCTGCGGCTTCCGAGCGTCGAGTAAGAGCTAGATTCAAGCTTTAAACGTGTGACAGATTTTTGCGAACGCTTGAATTTGCGGGGTGGTCGAGTCGCGACGAGGGGCACTTTTTGCTTGACATTTTGGTGTGTTTCAGCTCCAATAGAGGTGAACAAAAAACCAAGCTGAGTCGGGGAAAGACACCGAAATGCGGCATTACATGATTTTTGCAAAAAGACTGGCGGCGGTAGCGATTTTGGCGGCCACGATTGTTTCAGGTCGCGCAATAGCGCCGACTTGCATTTTTGATCTGGACTATCGGTTTATGCCGGAGGAGCTGGCCGGGCCGTTGGGCGCTCCGTGGGTCAATGCGGTGTTTGAGGACTACGAGGGCCGTGTCCGGTTATTCGTAGTTAATACTGCCCCGCACCCTACCAACACGCTCGAACGGTTATGGTTCAACCTAAACCCGGTATTGGATCCAGCAGAGTTGGTCTTCACCTTCGTTGGGTCGAGCACGGGGACCGATGATTGGCTAATTAGCGTTGGGCGGGATAATTTCCGCGCTGATGGGGATGGGTTGTTTGACATCATGTTTGTGCGTGTGGGGGACAACCCGTTCGCGCCAGGCAGTTGGTTTATCTACGACATAGAAGGAATTTGGTGTTTGGACGCAACTGACTTTTGTTTCCTCAGTGCTCCCCCGCCACCCGGCACGCCGGGGCCATACCATGGGCCGTTCCCTGCGGTGGCTATGTTCCCCTGCTTCCAGTACGTATCGGTGCCTGAACCGGGTGCCTTGGGCGTGGCCGGTTTGGGCATGTGCATTTTGCTGGGGCGTCGCTTTTTGCGGCGAGGGCAAGACTGAGCGACCTGTAATTGTTTTTCGCTTGCCTTGTTTTTGGGCTGCCTGACGCAGGTGTGCTCGATGCAGGTGCATGTTGTCTTTGAGCGGCGCGCTTCGTTTTTAAATTTTTGTGGCAGGTGGCGGTTGTTCGCTTATGGTGCCTTTTAGTCGGAGGCGGGCCAAATTTATGGTCTGCTTACCAACGCAGGGCGCATCATCGGTGATCGAAATGCTTTAATCCACATTTAGTGCCTGGTCGAGGAGCGTGCCGAGCTGGTCCAGTAACTTGGTGTTGCTTACCGTAATAGTCGCACCGGCTTGGTGAGCCGAGGCGTGAGCATCTGCGGCTTTTTCCTGACCAAACGCAATTACTGGAATGTGCCGGGTGGCAGGGCTTTTTCGCAGCTCAGTAATTGCAGCGCATACATCTCGGTGCTTTTCGATGTCGGCCAGGATAACCAACGGCTTTTCCTGTTCCGCTAAACGTGGGAGCAACGATGGGTCTTGAATCGTGACAACTTTATACCCCATGTCTTGGAGTTTGTTGACCAACTGTGTCCCCGGGATAATGCTTGTGTACACCACTACTGCTAACGGTTGCGCCATAAAGCACAAGATTTGGGTGCTGCGTTTTTGATTCGTAACCCTAAAGCCGTGCCCGCGGGGCCGGGTGCAATGGCTGTCCGGCCTGGATTCGAACCAGGACCAAAGGCTCCAAAGGCCCGTGTGCTACCATTACACCACCGGACAACCGCAATAAGAATATGCCCTACGGACGCGTAGCGCAAAACCAAAATGCGCAGCCGCTTCGGCTACCTGGTGCCTTTGTGCTTGTACGGTTATCGGTGGGTCACTACGTTGCAATCAGCTAGCTTTGGCGATACATGCGTTATAAGCACACTCAGATCGGTTGGTGGACGATTCTGTTTGTGGGTGGGTTGGTTTTCGTGCTTGCGTGCCTGGCCGCTCACATCAAATGGTCACGCGCAGTGCCTGGTACCGTGTTTTTCGGACCGGTCTGCGTTGTGTTGATAGGATGCTTGATTCTTTTCGGGAGCCTGACTGTGACGGTTGATGACACGGCAGTGACGGTCCAGTTCGGTTTAGGCCCGTTCCGTAAAAGCATTCCGCTCCGAGATATCGCCTACTGTCGTCAGGTGCGGAACCCGTGGTGGTGGGGCTGGGGCATAAAACGCGTGCCGGGCGGGTGGATGTACTCGGTCTCCGGATTGGATTCGGTCGAAATAGTTACAAAGGACGGGCGCATGTTCAGAATTGGCACTGACGAACCTAAGGTGTTGGCCGAGTTTATCGAGGCGAAGCTTAAGGGCGTCGTTTAGCTTGGGACGAATTGCACGTACATGGGCGCGCTATGGCTGTTGCAACAGCTCCCTTTCCCCTTGCTTCCAAACTTCCTTTGTGGGAATTCCTTTCCTGCGCAACCCTGGGTAGGTTGCAAAAACGCATCTCGTTGACATAGTTTAAAGAGTTCGTGTATTAAGCGTCTCTAAAGTTGAGTATGAATCCGAGGCCACATGTAGCTGTAGTTGGCGCTACTGGCGCAGTCGGGCTGGAGATGATCGCCACGCTCGAGCGGCGCAATTTCCCTGTTGGACAACTTACGTTGCTTGCTTCGGCGCGTTCAGCGGGCAAAACGCTCAAGTTCCGTGGCGAGGAAGTGCCGGTGCGTGAGCTTACGGCTGATAGTTTCAACGGCGTGGACATAGCTTTGTTCAGTGCTGGCAGCGGGGTCTCAAAGCAGTTTGCGCCGCTGGCTGTTCGCGCCGGCGCGGTTGTAATAGACAATTCGAGCGCGTTCAGAATGGAGGATGATGTGCCCTTGGTCGTGCCCGAGATTAATGGGTCCGATATCAAGTGGCACAAGGGCATAATTGCCAACCCGAACTGTACCACTGCTATCACGCTGATGGCCCTGTATCCGCTGCACGCAGCATTTTTCTGCAAGCGGATTTTTGCCGCCAGTTACCAGGCGGTTTCGGGCACAGGCGCAAAAGCGATAGCGGAGTTGCAAAGGCAAATTAACCAGGTCGTCAGAGGTGAACCGGTGACGAAGGAGGTTTATCCTCATCAGATTGCTTTCAATCTGTTCCCCCACGTGGATGTGTTTCTTCCGGACGGGTACACGAAGGAAGAGATGAAGCTGCAGAACGAGGGCCGGAAGATAATGCATCACCCGACTTTTCGTGCCAGCATAACTTGCGTCCGCGTGCCAGTGTACCGCGCACACTCGGTTGCTGTGTGTGCCGAGTTCGAGAAGCCCGTTTCTGTGGAGGCGGCGCTCGAGATATTGAAACGCGCGCCCGGCCTCGATGTGATAGACAACCCGGCCAAGTGCGAGTACCCGACCCCGCTGATGGTCACAAACAAAGATAACTGTGCTGTGGGTCGGATACGCAAAGACTGCGCCTTTGACAACGGGTTGAGCTTCTGGGTCAGCGGCGATCAACTACTCAAAGGTGCTGCGTTAAATGCGGTTCAGATCGCCGAGGAGCTGCTTAAGCTTTGAGTGCAGCAAACGAGGAACTGAAAGGTATCGCTCTAACTTGGGTGAACAGGTGTCAGTGGTTACACGCGCGAGGTTGATGACTCATACCTGAGGCGCGGGGGTGATGGGATAATTTTAATCATTGTTCGTGGCTGCCCGAATCGGGCACGACAGGCTCACGGTATGGCCTGCCTGATCCGAAAAGTTTGAGCAAGTACCCGAGGGATTTGGCGAGTTCTACATCTCCTGAGGCGTGTGCTTTGGCGAGTGCCTGCTGGGCCCATGCTACCGCTTCGTCAAATCTGCCTGTCTCCGCGAGCGCGGCTGCGAGCGTGCCGAGGTACCGGGGGTCTTTAAATTCAGTTATTGCGCATGCGCGCTCAGCCAACCTGACTGCCTCGGGGCCGTTGCGGAGGCTCGGCTCGGCGGCTGTGGCGAGCAACCATGCCAAGTTGTTCAGGGCTTCTGGCATGTCAGGCTCCAGCTTCAAAGCAGCGCGGCAATGTGTTATCGCTTGGTCCGTTCTGCCTTCGGTACGGTACAATTCGGCCAAGAGCATATGCGTCTCGGCGTCTGGCCGGCTGCGCAGCGCTTCACGCAAATGAAGGATTGCCCATGGTGTTCGGCCTTGGCGCGCGAGCGCTAACCCGTATTGTTTATGCGCGTCGGGGTCGAGGGGCCGTATCCGGAGCGCGGCACGAAAATGAGTGTCGGCTTTCTCGTACAGGCCTCGTTCGGCATAGGCGCGGCCGAGGTTGACGTGCGCCCTGTAGTTGTCAGGTTTTAGTGTGACTGCTTTTTCGAAATGCGCGATTGCTTCGTTCAATCGGCCCTGCTCAGCCCTGAGTGCGCCGAGATTGTTGTGAGCCACCCATGCGGTCGGGTTCTTTTCGAGCACATCGCGCCAAAGCCTGTCCTCGGCGGCAAACACGTGCGCGCGGCGTGCTGTCGCGCCGCCCAAGCAGAGCAAAACTAATGCTCCTGCAACGTAGCACCACACCGGTTTCCTCAATGTGGCCAGTATGGCACCTACTAATGCCGTTGGCCCGATCAGCGCGATGTACTGCAAATGGTCCGAGACCCGTGAAATCGCGAAGTAGTACATGTCGATGAGTCCCACCACTGGCAGCAGGTTCATTGTGAAGAAGTAGAGACAAAACAAGGGGCCGCGACCAAGACCGTTACGCAGCAGCCAGCACGCGGCGAATGCAGCCGCCAACCCTATCAAAGGTAGGTATGTGCCGATCTCCCCTGCCCTAATTTCCCAGCGAGGGTAAATCAGATTGAGCTGGATCGGCAATAGCGCTTTCACAAGATAGAACCAAACAACTTTCGCTGCGCCGGCGATCCGTAACGCAAAGCCCTCCGTTTGAACGGGTGCGCCACTAATGGCGTGTTGGGACTGGAACCAAACGGTCATCAGGCCGAATGCCAACGCCAGCGCAAAATACGGAGTTGCACGCAGAATGTCCTCACGCCTAAGTCTATTGCGTTTCCACCATACGCAGCCAAGGATCACCGCTGGAAGCATTACGGTCGAGGTCTTCGCGAGCAACGCCAGTACGAACGCGCTCAGTGACATGCCGTAGTACGCGGCGGCCTTTAGCCTATACCCCCGCTCTCGTGCGACATCTGCGTCGAGCCACCATGCGAGGCTGAGCAGGTAAAACGGCAACGATAGCGTGTTTTTTAGCTCCGAAATCCAAGCGACTGAAGTTACGCAGACGGGGTGCAACCCGAAGATCGCCGCGCCGAGCCACGCACCACGAATCTGTAGTTGGTTCAGCACCCGCCAGACAAGCAATGTGCCGAATGCGTGTAGCAGCACGTTTACTAGATGGTATCCGAGGGGGTTGTCTGCCCAGAACTGCCATTGTAGCCAAAATGCGACCGTTGTGAGCGGGAAGTCGCCTTGGAACCACACCGAGCGCAGCGTCGCCTCGCCGTTCACGATCGGGTTCTGCTTTACCAGGAGCAGGTCGTCCCAAACGAACTCGCCTCGGTACACAGGCCAATAAGCTGTGAGCACCATTAAGACCAGAAATATGGCCTGCGATATCCAGGCGTTCGGCCGAGTTCGCGTCATATTCAGCTTAGCCGCGGCAAATACGTCACCGGTACTTGGCCACTGCGATGGAGGCATTTGATCACTTAGTTGCTCGAGTTGGAACGGCGCCAACTTCTGGCCCGATGTAATTTGACGAGCGAATTTTGTATCTCCCGCTTTCTTGCGCAAGTCGGATCACCGGCAAAGGAGGCACGGCACATTCCAATAGACTTGTGCAGACCAGCTTTTATAAAAAGCGCACGCTCGGTAAAAAGATGGGTGCTTTACCTCGACCAATTTGGGTGGACGCCTGTATCCCGCAGTTCAAGTTTAGTGGGAGCAGCATCGCGCTTTTGTGGCATTTGTTGGGTACTGTTATACCCGCTTTTGCGTGCAGGCGCGGCGCAGGTCTAATATTTGGAGCTTCCGAAGGCGGTGCGTACGGCAAATTTTTATGCGGCATATGTGTCCTCAAGGTGCCGCGACGCGCCTTTAGGGTTTCAATCCTCCCTCGATTAGCACCGAGTCTGGAGCTTATTGAGCGTTGAAGTGCGGGTGCGACTAGCCGGAACGTAAGCCGATTTTAAGGAAATTGAACCCTGGCTTTACATCGCTTTTAGTCTGTTGCCGGGTGTTAACCGAATCAGTAAGGCGTGATAGCCG
>JANWZY010000049.1 GCA_025061935.1 Verrucomicrobiia bacterium | reverse complement strand
GAAAACGCGGAAAAACCAATTCCGACCAAAGCTTCTGCGCTTTAACAAGCGCGGCTGCGGAGGATCCTTTTCCCTTTTGTAGCTGCGTTTGTAAAAACGCAGTAAAACCGGCTCGCAACCGAGCCACTCCGCGCTCTAACGAGCGCAGCTACGAGCTTCAGTTAGCTGCATCCGCGAAAACGTGGGAAAACCTACGAATCCCCAAGATTTAACACGCTCTGACGAGCGGGGCTAGGATCGTTCCGTAGCTGCGTTCGTTAAAACGCAGCTATTTCAGCCAGGCACGATGCGCCCGGGGCAAGCGCGGTTGCCCATCCCCGCCCCACTCCCTCCCCAACCGTACTATTGCTGAAGAGTCGGACGACGGTCAAGTGCGGCGGGCGCATAACACGGCTTCTTCGCCTGAGCGCGTGAGCCAGTGACCGGCAAGGGTGAATCGGTGTTGTGCAAGCAGTTCTTGCAACTGCTCGAGTGTGTAACGGTAAGAAAAGAAGAGACGGATGCCCTCGCCCGGCGCGAACTTGAATGTTTCGGAACTGACGCGAATCGTGCAATTGCGCCGGAACCGAAACTTCGCAACTACACGGTTTATCCTCGATTGGCCGCGCTCGATTTCGAACCGGAGCACGCCGTCGTCCCGGTCAACACCAAGGTCGAGCAGAAACGTCATCAACCATTCGCGCGTGGGCACGTTGTCGTACTGGGCTAGAACTTTCTTCATGCCGGCAGCCAAATCGGGTCCTGGGACAAGGTTCGCGCTGAGCAGCAGGAAATCGCCGGGCCGGACTAAACTGGCCAGTCTGCGCATAGCAGGCAACGGCTCGAAGTTGGGAATCATGCCGAAAAATGTCACAAGCCGTGTTGGGGCATGGTCGCAGTGGCGGGCAAGCTTACGACCAAGCTGGGCCTGCTCGATTTCGTCCAAGAGCATGTATAAATCAGTTGCCGCCGCGAAGTCGCACACGACCGGAGATGAGTCCTGGGGCGGAACCACACCCAGCACAGCCTGACGCGCGGTCAGCACCATTGGCACACTCGAATCGCAGGGCGTGTAAAACACCTGCTGGGCTTTTGTCTTCAGGCATTTGATCAACTGCAAATCTTTTTGGCCGGTGCCACAGCCCAACCCAATCACGTGAATGACCCCCGCACGAACGAGCGCGGCGATGCACCTGAATGCAGCGTGATAGATTGCTTTGCAATTCGGGTCGGTGTGCCACGGCGAATACGTCTTGTGCACGGCGATCCATTTCTCGACCTGTTTGACGCTGTCGTAATGGAACTTGTGGTTCACGCACCGCGTGCGGAGCGACTTCAGCAGCTCGCGCTGGACCGCGCACGGGAACTGACTAGGGTGGATTGTTACCTGGACCGGAAAACGCATGCGCAATTTTCATATCGTTCGGCCCGATGCGCAAGGGCGCCGCCCAAAACTTGCACCTTGCCGACCGGTCAAGCTCAGAGAAAAAGTGCGCTTACGCGCCGCGAGCCGCACAAGGTTTCACGTCCACATCCAGTCATACAACAAAACGCATTCCCGCACACAAAAAACCTCGCATCGTCAAAACGCCATTGCACCCCGCACCGAAACTCTTCCCTCACGAGCCAGAGGGCCATCATTAAACGGTCGCTAAGAACTCGAGAGGATTACACGGCAATCTTTCTTGCCAAATTGTGATCACACGTGCGCAGGAACCACGCCTAAACGGGGTTTTTTAGGTCCAACGGCATGTTCGCTGCCGTTCACGTAATACCACCTACATAGCGGTTGAGCTCACGCCGAACCCCTCTTTTGATCACACGCCGTTCAAAAGCGGGTGCGCAAAAGCCATGCTGACCCTGTGGGCAAGACGGATGCATGTTCGCTAGCCCATGCCTGCCAGTCCGACTGCGCGGTAGAACGCGTCCAGGTTCGCCAACGGTGTGGCCGCAGGCACGTCGCAACCTGAAGAAATAACAAAATTGCGCCACGCGCGAGTGGCCTCCAACAACTGCTTGACCTTGGCTTCCACCTCCGCCGGCGTGCCCTGTACAAACACTGAGGCCGGATCAAGATTGCCGCACAATACCACGCTGCCGGGAACTTTCGTCAGCGCCTGCACGATGTCCATCGGCGCACCAAAATGAAAAACTTCAGCTCCGGTCTCGAGTATTGAAGCAAGGTGCACAACCCGAGCAGAGCAACAGTGGAATATCAGCACAAACTTTCCGCGCTCCAGCGACTCGGCGATTTTTCTAACATAAGCGGACGAAAAAGTGCCGAATGCGGCGGGTGAAAGCAAACCGGCGCTCGGCTCGGCCATGATAACCCCGTTTGCACCGGCCTGCTCGAACGCGCGCACGTACGCGCCAAGGAACGCGGTTGTTTTCTCTAGCAACCGGTGCAGCAGCTCCGGCTCGGTTACGGTCAGTTGGCATGCTTCGCTTAAACCGACCAGCCGCGCCGCCAGCGTGAACGGGCCGATGCACCCGCCAAATACAAACTTCGCATCGGGCAAGTCCCGCAAAAGCGCCGCAGCCTCGAGATAAACGCGCATACGTTTTTCGCCCGGCTCCGGCACGCGCAGCTCGTGTACCCGGGCCAAGTCAGTCACCGCCGGCCCTGCCACGGTAGGGACCTCGTCATCAGCAAACGTCACCGGGCAACCAAACGCTTCGGCTTCCACGCTCAGGTCCATGGCCGTGAAGACGACAGGCGTGCTGTACCTTTGATGCAGCGCAGAAATGACTTCAACCTGTGCCTTTGCGTCTGTGACCACATCCCGGACACGCCGCGACGTCAGGCGCACGCCCGGGTACACAGCCAACGGCATAGCGACCCGTTTGTTCGCGGTCAAAACGAAATGTTGAAAACTATCCATCGGTTAACAGTTACGCGTCCTTCCAGCTTACACAGAGTGCACGGACAAAGACAAGCCGTGACAATGCGGGGCACCTACCATCCGGGTTGACGGCCTGCGTTCTGCGCCCGGAGGTAGTCCATCAACGGTGCATAAAATTCGAGCATCGCTTTGGCGCTAAGGTCCTCGCCAGTTGCCTCGCGCACGAGCGCGCGCCAGTCGCGTGTCGCACCGACTTTCATCAAGTTGTAGAGGAAAGCCCCCACCTCCTTGTTGCCATAATAGTTGCAGTTGTACGGGTCCTGCCGCAGCAGCTTTTTGGCTATGTGCATGTGCAATTGGTATTTGATCACGAAGGCGATGGCGTACTTGTAATACTGCGCGGGGTCGTCATTAATGTGAGTCTTTGTTGCTGCGTCACAGTAAACCTCGGGCCGCGGCTCCGGCGGCGCGATGCCTTGGAAATCCTCGACGTACTTCCACCACCGTTTGTTAAGTTCCTCGGCCGCTAGATTGTTCTCATAAAAATCGTACTCCCACGCGGTCATTACGCCCGCAGACCAAGGGATAAACACGATTTCCTCCAACGCGTTTTGCAACAGCCACTGGATGGGGTCAAAACTGGCGTCTTCTGGAAGAATCCCGAGATACTTCAGATACGGCAACTGCATGGTTGGCGCAGCCAACGTCTCGGCCATTGCTTCATGAAACGCAGGACTCGCCCCGTCACGCAGCAACGGCGGGATACCCGCATGGCAATAGCTCAACTGATAGAAAATGTGGCCCAATTCATGATGCGCTGTGGCGAACCACCGCGCATTCGGCTTGACGCTCATCAGCGAGCGCACGTCGCCTTCGAGATTGATGTCCCAAGCAGAGGCATGAGTGTTCTTTTTGCGCGGCGCGTCCGGGGGCAACTCATACAAGTCGGATTTGTCCCAAAAACTCGGCGGCACTTTCGGTAGGCCCAACGATTCGCCGTACGCCACAGCCTGACGCACAATCCATTCAGGTGATTTTGTCGCAAACCATTTGTCTAAGTCTAACCCTTGGACCAACCCTGGCCATTCCTGGCCCCAACGGTTCGGCAGCCAGTGCGCAGGAATCAGCCGCGGCACGGGCTGACCGTAACGCTCGGCCAACCGGTGCCGCGCCCAGCAATGCAACTGTTCGTATAGGGGCCGGGTCTGGTTAACCAACGCTTCAGTTAAAGCCCTCATTTCGTCGGCGCTCATTCCGAAGCGCGCGACCTGCAACGCAAAAAACGATCTGAATCCCATTTCGCGGGCGACGCGATTCCGAAGCTCGCGCAGTTCAAGCAACCCTGGTTTGAGCGCGCACCCCACATCTTTCGAAGCCTTCCAAGCGGCGAGGCGCTCAGCCAAATTTGTAGATTCAATGAGCACCTGATCAATTTGATTGGGCGTGATCGGCTCGGACGCGGTTGCGCCTGGCCGAACCCATTTGAAAACGAAGCTATCAAGCGTAGCCCTCTGTTTTGCTTCCGCTGCGACGCGCGCGGCCACAACGTCAGGAATTGTGCCTGGTGCCTCGGCCGCGTGCAGCCATACCATTTGCAACTGCCGGACTGTAAGTTCGTCCAGCACGTTGGTGTGCTGGAGTAAAGTCCGCGCCTTCTCGATCACCCAGCGGTCCCCGGTAAATGCCGCCTTGGCATGCTCGGCTCCGATCCGGCGTCCCACGTTTTCGGGCGTAGCGTCCGTGCTCGCCGCCCAACCGGCTTCTTGTGCGACTGTGTAAAGCCGCTGATACGCTACGTTGTAGAATTCCAGGAAGCGCTTAGCTTCCGCGGCAACCGAGTTGGTGTCACTAGCCGACATCGTCCGCGTAATCACCGTTGCTACCACCGCAATCGTTGCAAACCGTTTCTGCACCTGTCCGAGCATAAAATCAAACCGACAAAGAACTTCGACCGCCTATCGAACGGGCTGCCAAACCGCGCGGCTAACTTAAGCCATCTCGTCCGGAATAGCAAAACGCATAGCCAATGAACCTAGCTGGGAGCGGCCGAATAGAAATCACGCTTGGGCGGGTGCCCTGCACCGAAAACATTAAGCTGGCCCTCCCGCGGGACGACCTGCAGCTATATCTTCTCCACAGGCACAGATCGAGCAAGTCGCTGCGCACTCGCCAAACTTAAATTTAGTTGAAAACTCCACAGCCCTGCCCCACTTTTGCCGCATGCAAGGAACTTTTACGGGGCAAGTTTACGTTGTCGGTGACAACATCGACACTGACCAAATTATTCCTGCTCAGCACCTGAGCCTTGTGCCAACAATCCCCGAGGAATACGATAAACTGGGCAGTTACGCGCTGTCGGGGCTGCCAGACACACTCTACCCGGTTCGGTTCGTCAAGCCCGGCGAAATGGACACGCAATACCCGATCATAATTGCCGGCAAAAATTTTGGCTGCGGCAGCTCGCGCGAGCACGCGCCCATCGCTTTAGGCTCGGCAGGGTGCAAGGTGATCGTAGCAGAAAGCTACGCGCGAATCTTTTTCCGCAACTGCATTTCCACAGGCGAACTTTACCCCTGCGAATCGTACGACCGCCTCTGCGAAAAGCTCAAGACCGGCGACAAGGTTACAGTGGACCTGAACCTGGAAACTTTGCGCGTCGAATCCACAGGCCAAGTTTACAAGCTCAAGCCATTGGGAGCTGTCCGCGCCGTTATAGACGCAGGCGGGATATTCAAGTACGCGCGCGCAACGGGGATGATCCCTGCCCAAGGTACGGGCGCATAGTAGGCGCAACCATTAGCTGACTGGCAGCCCGTGGTGCCGCAACTTGCGCCGGCTGCACGCGTAAGCTGTTTCGTCGGCCTTGCTACCCTATCCTCTTGAACGGCAGCGCACACGAATACCCAAATGGACACTGGCACTCAGCGGTGCTATAAAACGCTGGACTGTATATGTGGCTATCGCACTTAAGACGTGAATACGGGCTGGGCGCGCTCGAACGAAAAGATTTGGCCCCGGACCCGATCGCTCAATTTGAGAAATGGTTCGACCAAGCCGCACGCGGCCGCGGCCAGACGTGGCTCAGGCGTGTCGGTATCGCACTTTACAAACTCGGTCAGGCGATACTCGGGCGCGCACCAGAAGAGGTCAACGCCATGGTACTGGCCACAGCGGGAAAAAGCGGTCGGCCATCTGCGCGGTTCGTTTTGCTCAAAGGGTTTGACCACCGCGGATTTATTTTTTTCACCAACTACGACAGCCGCAAAGGCCGCGAGCTAACTGAGAACCCGGAAGCGACGCTAGTGTTTTACTGGCCCGATCTGGAACGGCAGGTGTGTATTTCGGGCACGGCGACCAAACTATCGCGCGAAGAATCCGAAGCCTATTTCCGGACGCGGCCGCGCGGTAGCCAAATCGCTGCCTGGGCATCGCCACAAAGCGAAGTGATACCCGACCGCGCGGCTCTAGAGCGACGTTGGGCCGAGTTCGCTGCCAAATTCGAAGGCACGGAAGTACCACTGCCACCCAATTGGGGTGGATACCTGCTCGAACCCCGAGAAATCGAGTTCTGGCAGGGCCGCGCCAACCGGCTCCACGACCGGTTCCGGTACACAAAAACGGGATCAAACCACTGGCAAATCGAACAATTGGCACCTTGAAGTCGTGTGAGGCCGGATCCAAGCTGTGTGGGTGAAAGCTGCATACCCAGAACCTCGCCTTTCTTGCTGGGCGAAGACCGTCGGCAACTGCCCGAAACCACACGCGCGGGGTATCTACAGCGTTATTGCGGCCGGGGCTGGCAGCATAAAAACCTGGCCAAAGCCGGGCACGATCATGGCCAGTGTGAAGGGTTTTTAGATTTTGCCCTCTTGAAATTTTACAAAGCCGGCTTAAAATTGTACTTTAAATTACGGCTGTCTCACGCCCGGCCCGGACCTTACCGCCCCGGCAACGCAATGCGGTAAGAGTATTTGTCCAGGGTTCAGAAACAGGGCTTGAGCTTAAACACTTTGAACTTTTGGGATTACAACCTTGTCATAGGTGAGCGTAGTACTGATGGGCAAAGCGAAAACTTCAACTCAAAGTAGTCGTAGTCGGAGCACCAAAAAGGGTGCCGAACGGATTGAACCGTCTGGTCAACCCGCCGCTTCGCCACCGAAGCGGCGGCGCCTGTTCCTCAACGTAACCTCGCGCCGGAAACTGCGCGCGCGTGCCGAAGCCGAAAAACTCGGAAAAGCCGAATCCGGCGCCAGTTCAGCCTCGACGGCCTCGGCCAAATCCGGTGCGCAAAAAACGTCAAAGCTCTCGGCCGCAGCCCGTACAAGCAGCCGCGCCGACGTCAACGAGACATTGAAGGAACTGATCGCGCTCGCACGTGAAAACGGGTACCTGACCTACGATGATTTGAACGATATTTTGCCGGACACGCTGACGCCTGACGACTTGGACGAGATTTATACCAAGCTCCGTAACCTCGACATCGAAATAATCGACCGTTCCGAGATTGGCCGGTTCAAGCAGGAGCCTGAAGCCGAAGAAGACGAGGACGCCAAACTCGACTACTTGGACGACCCTGTCCGAATGTACATGAACCAGATGGGCAAGGTGCCCCTGCTGACGCGCGAGCAAGAAGTCGAGATTTGCAAACGGATCGAGCAGGCCGAGCTGGAAATGAAGCGCATACTTTACAGCTTCGGCTTCTGTGCAAAGGAGCACATCGCGCTGGCAGAGAAACTTCTGGCCGAACCGCCGAAAGAGCGGTTCGACCGCGTCATTGTTGACAAGAAAATACCCAGTCGCGACAAGCACCTGCGCGAGCTGCGCAAGCTGATCAAGAAAGTCCGGTTGCTAGACCAAAAAGTGGATGCCAAGTACGCAGCCTTGCAAAAGGCGCCGGAGTCGCAGCGCGCGCGACTATTCGCTGAGTTCAAGAAGCTCGATGCGAAGCTGCAAGAGACGTTCCCGAAATTCTACTACAAGCAAAAAGTCCTCGAGGAAATGATCGTGGTGGCTCAGAACATCCACGACTCATTTGCAAACGGCCTGAAACGCATCGCCGAACTCGAGGCAATGCCGCCGTCACCGGACCGCGACCAACAGATACAGGCTGAGAAAAGCAAACTGCAGTCGCTAGAACTGTTGGTCCGGATGCCCTGCGCCGAGTACCAAAAGGCATTTGCCGACCTGAAACGCGCCGCCGACGAAGCGCACAAAGCAAAAACGCACATGGCCGAGGCGAACTTGCGGCTCGTCGTCTCTGTAGCCAAAAAATACACCAACCGCGGACAATCTTTCCTCGACCTGATCCAAGAGGGCAACATCGGCCTGATGAAAGGCGTCGAAAAATTCGAGTACCGGCGCGGGTACAAGTTCTCCACTTACGCCATCTGGTGGATACGCCAAGCCATTACCCGGTCGATCGCCGACCAAGCACGGACGATTCGCATTCCCGTGCACATGATCGAGATCATGAACAAGCTTTGGCGTGCCCAAAACCAGCTCACCCAGGAGCTGGGCCGCGAGCCGACCCCCGAAGAACTCGCCGACGAACTGCACATGCCGGTCGAGCGCGTCAACTCGCTGCTACGCATGGCGCAGCAGCCCATCTCGATGCATACGCCGGTCGGGGACGAAGGCGACGTGTGCTTCGGCGATTTTATCGAAGACAAGAGCGCCGAGAACCCGTCGGACATGACAAGCTACAGCTTGCTCCGGAGCACGCTCATGGAAGTGCTTAAGACGCTAACCGAGCGCGAGCGCCGAATTCTGGAGATGCGGTTCGGGCTGATTGACGGATACCAGTACACGCTTGAGGAAATAGGCAAGCAGTACAAGGTCACCCGCGAGCGCATACGTCAGATCGAAGCCAAGGCGCTGCGGAAGCTGCGGCACCCGACACGCGCGCGCCTGTTGCAGGGCTTCTTGGAAAGCGAACCTGTGCAAGTGGAAACCTAACCCTAGACACACCACGCAACAGCGACGAAACCCATGGATTGGTCGAAAATCATTCGGTGGCTCAAATGCGCGGCCGCCCCCGCGCTCGCAGCGCTGCTATGGGCGTGCGCGGCCCAGCCGCAACAAACTGTCTGGGCCGAACGAGTCGGGAAAATGACATACCAGGACGCTGTGGCCGAGCTGGGGCCGCCGGACCGGACCTGGCCGCTGTCGGAAGGCGGGTTCGTCGCTGAATGGGTCACGCGCAGGGCGATTCGGTCGGCATTTGCCACCGGGCCTTCGATTCAGCCCAGTCTCGGAACTGCGCCGGCGCCAGGCCCATTCGGCCCACGTGAGCGCGTATTGCGCTTGTCTTTCGACCAGGACGGCAAGCTGACTGCTGGGCGCGAGACTGTCCGGTAGCTTGGTTTCCCGTAGCACCTAAGACAGCGCGCCAAACCAGAGCCGGCCCCGGCAGCGGGCCGAACGGGTGAACTTACGCGGAGCAGTGTGCGAGGCTCCAGGGGAAGTTTACTGCGACGCTACCCGCGGCGCGGCGGCAGTACGAACGCCTCGCAAGTGCCGCTTCAGGAATGCGGGCAGCTCACGCCGGCCGGCGCGCTGGTAATCTTCTGCGAGCGCGGCGGCTACGCCGGCCGGATCCAAACCCAGCTCGACGGTCAGATACTCGAATAACAACTCCATCAGACTCACCAACGCGATGCTGTCCGTGCGCCGCACGCGCGCAAACAACCAATCGCTCCACCGCATGAACGCGCGGAACGGCGAACTTGCGCGCGCCCAAATCATGGGCGCAGTCCGCCCAAAATTCCCGCTGTTCCAGATCAATTCCCAGAATCTGGCGAACCGCCGCACGCGCTGCACGGTGTCGAAAGAAACGGTCTTACTCTGCAAAATTTCGTATGGCGGGTTGGGGTTGTACACCATCTGCCATTCAACGTCGTGCCGCGAAATCGGCGCCCCACGCAAACGTTTAAGTATGCCCAGTTGAATCTCGTGCGGCCGCAACGCAACCAGCTCGTCGAACCCGTCGGCGAAACTGTCGAGCGTTTCGCCGGGCAACCCGAAAACCAAATCTGCGTGCAATAGCACCCCGGTCTGCTCCCTCAAAAACCGCAAATTCCGTTTCAAGCGCTGGTAATTTTGGAAGCGGTTGATCCGCATGGCCACCTGTGGGTTGAACGTCTGCACACCGACCTCGAACCTGAGCACTTCTGGAGGGAACTGCGCGACGAACTCAAGGAACTCGTCCTGCAGCCGGTCCGGCACAATCTCGAAATGGAACATTTGGCCGGGCCGGCACCGCTCGCGCAGGAACCGCAGCAGCTTTAAGCTCCGCTCAAGCTCCAGATTAAAAGTGCGGTCCACAAATTTGAACCTGGTCGCGCCGCGTTCGATCAACCGGTCCAATTCCTGGAAAAACGGTTCCAGCGGAAAGTACCGGACGCGCCGGTCTAACGATGACAAGCAGAACTCGCATCCGAACGGGCACCCGCGCGACGTCTCGACGTAAACAATGCGGTGCGCCACATCCTCGGCAGTATAATGCTCGTACGGCAATGCGATCTGTGCCAAATCCGGCGTCTGAGCAGCCATCACTTTGGGCAGGTTCCCCGCGCGGGGTGCGGCACGGCCAGCAGCCAGCAGCTCACTGCACAGTTGGCCAAATGCCGCGTCCGCCTCACCAGTCACTACCACATCAGCAAGCTCGACAATCCGCTGGGACTCGGTTTCGTAACTCACCTCCGGCCCACCCAACACCACGACCAAATCCGGGCGCAACCGTTTCAATACCGCTACAAGCTCGGTGGTTTGCGCCACGTTCCAGATGTACACGCCGAGTCCAACCACGCGTGGGTCATGCTCCAAGATCGCCTCTGCTATTTCGAGCGTGCGCTTATTGATATCAGACTCGACTATGACGGCCTTGGACTTCAGCTCGCCCAAGTTCGCAAAAAGGTATCGCAGGCCAAATGCGGTGTGAACGTATTTGGCGTTCAGCGTGGCTAGAACAATATCAGCCATTCGCAAGAAACGTATCTGCAGAAACCATCATCCGCAATTCGGGCAAAGGACAGCAAGATTCCACCCGCCCGCGGATTTAATTGCTGATGCAAAGCACGGCCGCACCGTGCAACGCGCCTGCGCGCAGCTTCTCAAGAGCGCGGTTCGCATCTTCAAGCGCGAACCGCTCGACCGCTACCCTGATCGGAGTCCGCTCTGCCACGGCAAAAAACTCTTCGCCGTCCGCACGCGTAAGGTTCGCCACCGACTCGATCCGGCGCTCTTGCCACAACAACCGGTACGGGAACGACGGGATGTCACTCATGTGTATGCCGCCGCACACAACAAGCCCACCTGGGCGCACCGCACTCAATGCATTTACCACCAGCGCGCCGACAGGCGCAAAAATGATGGCCGCGTCCAAAGGCACTGGCGGCGCCGCAGTCGAATCGCCTGCCCAGACGGCCCCGACACTACGCGCAAATTGCTGCGCGGCCACGTCGCCAGGCCGCGTAAAAGCGTAAACTTCACGGCCATGCGCCCGCGCTAGCTGTGTCAATATGTGCGCGGCCGCGCCGAACCCGTAAAGTCCGAGTCGGCGCGCCTCACCGGTCTTGCGCCACGCCCGATACCCGATCAATCCGGCACAAAGCAGCGGCGCAGCTTCAACAGGCTCCAACTGTGCCGGGAGCTTGAAACAATACCGCTGATCTGCAACTGCCAGCTCCGCGTAACCACCATCGAGTGTGTATCCTGTAAACTTCGCGCGGGGACACAAATTTTCCCGCCCACTCTGGCAATATTCGCACGCGCCGCAGGTCCAGCCCAGCCACGGGACACCCACGCGGTCGCCGAGCCTGAACCTGTTCACACCCGGCCCGGTCGCAATAACAACACCAACAATTTCGTGGCCGGGCACAAGCGGCAGCTTCGGATCGGGCAGCTCACCATCTACCACATGCAGGTCGGTCCGGCACACAGCGCAGGCCAAGACGCGAACCAGCACCTGACCATGTCCCGGCTCAGGCGCCGGAACTTCGCGGGCTTGAAGCGCATCTCCAACACGCTCGAGCACCATCGCGCGCATGGCGCAATTCAATCGCATGAGCGCGCGTGGTCAAGTGCACGGTGTGGCTTCAGGCCCGGCCGCGCCTGGTGCACACGCAAACCTGACCCGGGCGATACCGTAATTTCCGGAATCAAAATACGGCAAATCACCAAATTGCAAAATTCCGCGTGATTCTTAAGCTTAACGCGTTCGCGCAGCGGCGCATTGGCCATGTGGCGTAGGCTTTTTAAGCGTTGTAATTGGGCCGAACCGAGACGCAAACCCGCTGGCACCTTACGCGCTTCAGTAGCCAGTCGGCTCGCCCAACGGTGGTGGGCGGCTCAACTCCAGCGCGTAGGCTGTTTGCTCGCTCTTGCGTTGGCAAGCTACCTCATCATCCGCCACTGCGTCGTTGAATCGGTCCAAGTCGTCGGCACAAGCATGCAGCCGACACTGACTGATTCAGAATGGTGTCTAGTGAACCGGCTTGCATACCTGCTCAGAGAGCCGCGCGTGGGCGAAGTGGTCGTAATTCGCGATCCAATTGACGGTGGGTTGTCTGTGAAGCGGATCGTGGGTGGGCCGGGTGATTCAGTCGGATTCATCAACGGCCACGTGTTGGTGAATGGAGTCGAAATAAAGGAGCTGGGCCTGGACCAACCGCTGAAGGCTAGGGCGCGGCCATCATTGAGAACTGATGTACCCACGGTACTCAAATTCCACCGCTGCAAGTTCAACGAATTTTTCGTACTCGGCGATGACCTCAGCAGTAGCGTGGACAGCCGTTATTACGGCCCGATCCGGCGCGAAGACATACTGGGCATGGTAATACATTGATCTGCGCGAGCGCCTAGCCGGCGCGGGCCCGCACGCAAGCGCGCGCGTTTAATACCCCCCGACTTGGCCGACATTACTCTGGCCTAAAGACCGGGGTTGACGGAAGCAAGAGATACTGCGCCACTGCTTGCATCCGCTCCAGTGAAAAGGCCCGTGCCCGAGTTCGGAATTTGCAATGTGCGCCGACGCATAGTCGCTGGTTGCTCCTACGGAACGGCGCGCGGTCAAAAATTCGGCGTTCTTGCTACCGCTGTATCTGCAAACAATGTTTGACGCGCGCCCTAACAGCGCATGGGCAGCAAAACGGAACTGTAGCGCCGCAAATTTCCAAAAAGCGACTGAGCATTAACGCCATTCTTGCCGGGCTGATCATGCAATTCTACTACTCGGTCGCGCATTCGCCCGAGTTGATGCGTTTTGGTTTTTCGCTGAACCAAGTTTTGGCTATCTTCGCGGCGCATGATCACAGGGACAGGCATACGTCGAATTCACTTCACAGGCATATGCGGCACTGCGATGGGTGCAGTCGCGGCCGCAATGCAAGAGATGGGTTTTTACGTGGCCGGCTCGGACCAAAATGTGTACCCGCCCATGTCAACGTTCCTGGCCGAGCGCAATGTCGAAGTAATGCACGGTTATTCCGAGCGCAACCTCGAGTACAAGCCAGACCTGGTCGTAGTCGGCAACGCTATTTCGCGGGGCAATCCTGAGGTCGAGTACATGCTCGAGCACAAGCTGCGGTACTGCTCGCTTCCCGAGCTGGTTCGCGAATTTTTCATTCAGGGCAAGCGCGTCATAGTTGTAGCCGGTACACACGGCAAAACGACCACCGCCGCGTTACTGGCCTGGGTGTTCGATCACAACGGATTGAACCCGAGCTACATGATCGGTGGTATCCCGATTA
>JANWZY010000048.1 GCA_025061935.1 Verrucomicrobiia bacterium | reverse complement strand
GATTATGTCCGCAGGCTTGAAACTGAACACTTCCTGCACCGCTTTTTCGATCATCTCGTCTGTGATGCCATCCACAGCGGTGCCGAATGTGTTTACGCACAAGCTCACAGGGTCCGGATACCCGATTGCGTAAGCGAACTGTATCTCGACAGTCGAGGCGATACCCGCTGCAACTATATTTTTGGCCACGTACCGACCCATGTATGCAGCGCTGCGGTCAACCTTGGTCGGGTCCTTGCCGCTGAAACAGCCGCCGCCATGCCGCGCCATGCCACCGTAGCTGTCAACAATGATTTTACGTCCGGTCAACCCTGTGTCACCCTCTGGCCCACCGATGACAAACCTGCCTGTCGGGTTGACAAGGTACGTTGTTTTGGCGTCGAGCATCTCTTGGGGCAACGCCTTCTTGATCACCTCTTCAATCACAAACTCGCGTATGGTCGCGTGCTTTACGTCCGCGGTGTGTTGCGTCGAGACGACGACGTTAGTGATCCGTACCGGTTTGCCGTCTTCGTACTGAACCGATACCTGTGATTTCGAGTCCGGGCGGAGCCAATGAACAGCGCCGGATTTGCGTATCTCGCTCAACCGCCTGCATAGGCGGTGTGCGAACATGATTGGCGCCGGCATCAACTCCGGCGTTTCGTCTGTGGCGAACCCGAACATTAACCCCTGGTCACCGGCGCCCTGCTCCGCCGTCGCCTTCCCTTCGGCTGCAACCGCGTCCACGCCCTGGCGGATGTCGGGACTCTGCTGCGTTATCGCGTTTATTATCATTACGCGATCGGCATTGAACACATCCTCGTCCCGCGTATAACCGATGCGCCGAATTGTCTCACGCGCGATAGTGTTGTAATCGAGCTTCGCGCGTGTGGTTATTTCGCCGCCTACGACAACCAGGTTGCACTTAACGTAGGTCTCGCACGCTACGCGGCTGAATTTGTCTTGGGCAAGGCAGGCATCCAATACCGCGTCCGAGATCGCGTCGCAAACCTTGTCGGGGTGCCCTTCACCGACCGACTCGGACGCAAAAATGAACCTTTTCCGCGCGTAATAGATCGGCTTTTTCACTTTCGTATTGACTTATCTTGATGCGAGGATATCACCAGATTGGACGCCGTCAACAAATTTTTCGGAAAAGCGAACTGACAAATCGGCTCGGCCGATTGCCGACATGTCCGCGCCAATCAAAATTTTGCGCGCACTGGCTGACCCGACACGCCTGCGCATAATCGCGCTGCTCGAGCGCGACGAGCTGTCGGTGAAAGAGATCCAGGAAATAACGCGCCTTGCGCAATCACGGATTTCAACACACCTAGGACTGCTCCAGGAGCTTGGCCTGGTCCAGTCGCGTCGTGACGGTAAGCACACCTTTTACCGACTGCTCGAACAGCGCGACCGCACCGTGCGCGACGCAGTGCAGCTCGCATTCCGCGTAGCACACCAGTTACCCGAGTACAATGACGACCAACTCAGTCTCAGGCGTATCCTGGCCAGACGCCGCGCACAGGAACAGGTTTACTTCGACCAGATCGCGGGCAGGTTCGACCGCGTGTACGGCCCGGGCCGAAGTTGGCAGGCGTTCGGGCAACTGCTTTTGCGCATTCTCCCGCCGTTGGTCGTGGCCGACCTAGGCTCGGGCGAAGGGCTGCTGAGCGAGTTGCTCGCCAGAAGATGCAAGAAAGTTATCGCTGTGGACAACTCGGAGAAAATCGTAGCCTTTGGCACAGCCAAAGCGAAGAAGATCGGGCTTAAAAATCTCGAATTCAGGCTCGGCGACCTGCAAGACCCGCCAATTGAGCCCTCGAGCGTGGACGTGGTGATACTGAGCCAAGCGTTGCATCACGCTGAGGACCCGGCCAAAGCGATTGCGAACTCGTACAAGATACTCCGGCGCGGCGGCCAAATCATGATTCTGGACTTGCTTAAGCACAAGTTCACCAAAGCGCACGAGTTGTACGGTGACCGCTGGCTCGGATTCACTGAATGCGAGCTCCAGCGCTGGCTCGAAGCCGCAGGATTCAAAAACATTGAAATTTCGATTGTGGCGCGCGAAGAGCAGCCGCCGCATTTCGCAACTGTGCTCGCATGCGGCCAGAAATGACTCGTTCCGCACCCGACCGACGCGCACGCTACTGCTAGCCGCCGTCCGGCGTCCATATACTTGCCGGATTCGCCGCGCATGCTTGCTCTCCTTAGCCCACTGGTCATGTGATTCTCCTGCAATATTCGGACGCCTGAACAGGTCCTGCGCCCACTCGAGAGGCCAAGCTCGGGAAGACCACAAACAATTGCCCACCACGGAAACGGTGGTAACACAAGCAAACAACCACATAAAGCCCCGCAATGGACGGCAGAGACAGGGCCTACAACCCGGTGAGGTTCCATCATCTCGCGTCTATCGCGTCTGAGGTGATCTGCGCGCTACTTCTTGCGAGCTTTTTGCCGGCCACTTGCGCGGTGAGCGTTGGCCGAGCGCATTAAAAACGCTTCCTGGTCCCACCGTTCCAAGCCGAGAATTGCAATTACCCCCAAGTACGTAGCCCGTGCAGGGAAAGTGCAGCAATTTTGTTTTATGCCCACACGCCGGGAATTTTCTCGCCGCAGTATTTGCACTTGCCGTCCACGATATCGAGCTGTGTGACCGCAAAAATGTCGCGCTTAGCCACGGGCTTTTTGCATTTCGGACACAAAGTTGTACCCGCGTCTTCGAGGCCGGGCACGTTCCCTATGTACACGTAACGGATGCCCTCAGAGCGCGCGGCTTCCCGCGCTTTGAGCAGTGTTTCCACCGGTGTCGGCGGTAAATGCTTCAACTTGTAGTGCGGGTGGAACCGCGAGAAGTGCAGCGGCACATCCGGCCCAAGTTCGCGGACAATCCAGCCGCACATCTTCCGGATTGTTTCAAGGTTATCCGTGTAAGTTGGCACGATTAAGTTCACTATTTCGACCCAGACACCGATTTCCCGGGCCAGTTTAATCGCGTTTAGCACTGGCTGGAGCCGGCCTGAATTGAGTCGCCGGTACACTTCGTCGTCAAAGCCCTTTAGGTCAATGTGCGCGCCGTCCACCCACTGGTATAAGTCACGTGCAGCGGACTCGTTAACTGACCCGCAAGTGACCAGAATGTTCCTGAGCTTGTGTTCGCGCGCCAGTTTACAGCAGTCTTGTGTGTACTCGTAAAACGCGATCGGCTCGGTATAGGTGTAAGATATGGACGGGCAGCCGAGCGCACTTGTGACTGCTACCACGTCCTCCGGGAACAGGCTCGCGCGCGCGAGTTGGCTCGAAGTCAGGTATTCGGGCAGGGGCGGGCGGAGCCGGAGTTCGTCACCGCGCGGGTCTTTCGTTTCTTCAACCGACCTTTGCGAGATTTCCCAGTTTTGGCAGTTCAGGCAGCGGAAGACGCAACCGGCAGTGGCGAGCGAAAACGTTTTAGTCCCGGGCAAGAAATGGTAGAGCGGCTTTTTCTCGACCGGGTCGACGTGGAAGGTGCACGGGTTGCTATAAGCCATTGTATAAAGGGTGCCGTCGCGATTTATCTTATTCCGGCACCGGCCGCGCTCGCCTGGCGCAAGCACACATTGGTTCGGGCACAACCTGCACGCAACGGTTTTGCCAACGCGCTCGTAGTGCCGCGCTTCCTTGACCCAGCCGCGTTTCTGCCACAAAGTCCACAACTCTTCATTCCGTGTCGCATGGCCAACTGGCTCGGTCCCGCCCCCGCGATCAGGGCGTGTGCCGAAAATGCCCGGCAAAGAGACACCCAACGCTGCGCCGCTGAGGCCAGCCAGTCCCAAGCCAATTGCGCGGCGGCGCGTTAAGCTTGCGGCCCCCTGGGACTCAGGTTTCATTTCTGTCCGCATCGGTTTTCTGCACGCCCGGTTCAGGCTCCGAAAATATACTCCGTGCGCACCCGCCATGCCAAGCTGCGCGCAGCCGCTGTTTTACCTGCGCCGACCGCTTTCGCATCACCGGGATGGACCGGTCAGCTTGCGGATTCTGGCAGCGACCCATTGCGCTTCATCATTCAGGCCCGCGGAACTGTAAAATTCGGCCAGCGCCCGATACCGGGCTACCACATCGAACCCGATACTGTAATGAAGTTTACGGAGACAAACCGGGCATAGATGCATCGGGCGCGAGTCACTCTCTTCCAAATGATTCGATCCGTTGAGCACGCACCGGAAGTAAATGCAGTGCGCAAGACCGAACATGTGCGCAGTCTCGTGCGCGAGCACCTTACAACTCCGGCGCAGCAACAACGTGCCGAACTCGGCAGTGCGCCGCTCACCGTAAAATTCCGGGTCATACCGCGCGAAGCTGTACACACCCACGCGCTCGTGCAAAGACGCCTCGCCAAAAACAAAGTTCCACGACTCGTGCGGGTACAGGTCAACCGTCGTAATTCCTAGCAGGCAGAAGGCGTCACTGGGCAAACGCCGCCGCAACCAGCCAAGAACGTCCGAAGTCAAGACTTGCCGCCTGCCTGTGAACCTGTTCGTGCGCGACCGGAACTGCATGAGTTCCCCCTCAGCCGTTGGCAGTACCTTCACTTCCATTTGGAAATATGCGGTAGCGAATTCCTGCAACTTCTCGACCTGCGGCGAGTGCCCGGGCACAAATGCGCCCAGCGGCTGCAGATAAATGACCTTACGAATCGTGTCCGGCCGGTTCGGGCGCGACGCAACAAATTGATCGAATGTCTGGCCCGGCTCCGGATGGACGCTGAGCCAGTCATGCGGGCCGGGCTTGGGAATCGGCTCGAACTCGTCGCCCGGCACAAACGCGCGCCGCAAGTTTTCAGGCAGGCTACTCAGGTCGCCAATTGCTTTTGTGCGCGCGTCCGGCCCTGGCGGCTCGAACCCCGCGCATGCCAACGTGCCCAGCATAACCAGGATCGAGCAAAAAACGCCCGGACACATTCAATACCGTGAAACACTACCGCGCAAATTCCACAACTACGCCAAGGTCGTCTGCGCGCCGAGCGAGTCCAAATATCTCACGTCCTCTGCGGAAATCTCGAAGTCCACATCGGCATCTTCCAAAATGCGCTCGGGATGAACCGACTTCGGTATCGGCTGCAACCCCTTCTGGAGTGCGTACCGGATGCAAATCTGCGCGACAGTGCGCCCGTATTTTTTCGCCACCGGCGCGATCCGTTGGTCACGGAAAATTTTGCCTGTGGCAAGTGGCGAGTACGCCTGGACCAAAATGCCGTTCTCCTGACAGAACTGCGTCAGCTCGGGCTGCGTGTGGCCGATGTGGAACTTTATTTGGTTCGCCATCGGCTTGACCGAGCAGTTTGCCATTAGCGCGCGCAGGTCACGCACGTCAAAGTTCGACACTCCGATGGCACGGCATTGTCCGTTGTGATAAATATGCTCGAACGCCTTCCACACCTCGATGTTTTGGAGCGTGAAATCTTCCCCCTTCCGATGCCATGGCCACGGCGCGTGGATTAGGTAAAGGTCCACATAACCGAGGCTGAGGTTCGCCATAGTGCGCTCGAAGTACTCGAGTGCGCCTTCATAAGACTTGACCTCAGCCGGCAGCTTCGTCGTCACAAACACGTCGGCGCGCGCCAGGCCCGAATCACGCACAGCTTTGCCCACACTTGCCTCATTGCCATACGCATAAGCCGTATCAATGTGCCTGTATCCGTGCTGCAGCGCGAACAGTACTGCTTTGTAGGTCGTCTCGCCCGGCGGCATCTGCCAAGTACCGAGCGCGAGCTTCGGGATTTTCACCCCGTTCCACAACTCGAACGTCTCGTTCAGCGCGCCCATACCCGCACACGCAAACATCTCCGAACCCGCGGGCCGACGCAAAACAAAATTGACCCGAATCCGGGCACAAACACATTCGTAGGAGCACACGTCCGGCGCACACAAATTTGGCGGGGACAGTGCCGGCGCCTCGGACCTGCTCCTCGGCTCGAGCGGGGAAAAATGGCGCGCCGCGCCCGGGCCAGGCAATCGCTTACCCCGCCCGGTTCGTTGAGCGCCGATCGTCTCCGGCTCAGCCCTGGGCATAACGCCGGGGCGGAGACACGAGCATCGCCGCGATCCCTACCTCCACTTCGACTCACCCGCCGGTGCATAGCGCCCGGCCTACTAACGGTTCGCGGCCGAATAGCACATGGCGAATTGGTTCATCGAGTCTGCGTGCAGATGCAGGTCGGGCGGATCAATCACGATCAGCGTGTTGGCAAGTCCCGCAGCAGAGGGCAGCAGTGTCGTGAGAAGGTTAGGGTACTGCCTGAGCAGCGTTTCGTTCAACATGTGTCCTGGGCGGCCCGGCGCAACTGCAAGGTACAAGATGCCCGCCTCGACTATGTCGTTGAAGAAATGCGTGCCGAGTGACACATCCGGCACCAGCCCTTCGTGCATGAGCGCAAGCTCGCATAACACAGTCACGGTGTTGATTTCTGCAAACGTGACCGGCACGCCCAACGCAGGCATGGATGTGCCCCACCTGCCTGGGCCGGCGAGCATGATCACGCGCGTAGTCCCGGGCACCTCCATGTGCGTCAGCCGCCCGATGGCGCGCGCGACCGCGCCGCGCTCGCTCATGCGCAACTTACTGTACGCAGATGGCACAACGTAAATGAGCCTATCGATCCGTGCCGCGAGGCTCTGGCCAATGATCGGGCCGCGCGTTTGCAGAAGTATGCTTTCGGGCTGGAGTTCGGTAGGGGGTGAAATGCGCGTGCCTGCACCGGAGATTCTGGCCTGGAACGGCCTGCACTGCAGCAGATTGATACGGTACTGGCCGTCGGGGGTGAAGTTAACGGTGAATTCGATATCAACCGGGTGCTGGTATGCCTCGTGCAGCGTCCGGCACAACTCGCGCATTGTAGGGACAAAATCTGTGTTAGCGAAGAGCTTGTCGAAGCCCAATGCAGCGTCTTGCCCGTACCCGTGTTCAGGCTCTGCGTCAGTTAGCAACGCACGCAGCTTTTCCGGGAGTAGCGGCTGTATTTCTTCCAAAGGCCGGCTGGTGAGCGCATTGGCCCTAAGATCTAGCACGTCAGCAAACCGTTGCGTGTATGCGCGGTGGCCTGTGCTTCCGGACTCGTGTCGCTTGAACGGCGCGTTAAGTGCGACCAGCCGTGTGTAATCGTCGCCTGTGCGTTCGACTGCGCGCGTGCCGAGGCCGATTACGAGCCTGAGCACGCCGGCCCTGGGATCAATGTCTTCATGCCACACGAATGGATTGAACGAGAAGCCCACCCCGGCAATGTGCGGGAAAAATAGATCACCCAGTTGCTCGCCGGATACGCGCTGCACCAGTAAGGCCATTTGCTCGTCTGAGTCGAGTAGGCCACGCTGCTGGCGGTAGATTAGGCTTTCCTCGCTCATAGCGCTGGCATAGACGGTGCGGACCGCGTCCAGGAACGCGCGCAGGCGCTGCTCCGGACTCCCTTGATTCGCAAGGAACACGCTCTCGTACTTGCCCGAGAATGCGTTGCCGTAGCTGTCCTCGAGCAAGCTGCTGGAGCGCACGATCAGTGGCGCCTGGCCGAAGTATTCGAGCATTTCCATGAACTGGCGCTCGATGTAGGTGGGGAATGTGCCCTGCATGATTTTTTGCCGGGCTTGGGCAGCGCGTTCCAGATAAACGTTGAAATCGTGGTGCTTGCGACGGAGCCACCAACAGCCGTTTTGGACCAGGTAAGTGTAGAACACGTCGGAGCCGACGTAGAACGAGTCATGGCTTTCGAGTTTCGCGCTCAATCGGGGTTGCGTCCGTTGCAAAATTGCCCGGGCAAGGAGCATGCCGAGTGTCTTGCCGCCGATCATGCCCGTGCCGACCATCCGCTGCATAATGCCCACGAGGTCGGGGAGGGTAAGGTACTCGGCCACGAGCGCGGCCATGCGCGCGTCGCGCGTGGCGAGCATGTGCACGAGCCGGTCAAACATTGCCTCAGCTTCGAAGTTAGTAATCAGGCCTGCGCGCTGGTCATTTGCGAGCTGTTGCGCGCGGATGAATGTCTGGCCCCAAATGCCCGGCCTGTGGATAGTGAATTCGAGCCATGGCTTAGGCACGCCGGCCAGGATATCAGTAATGGTTGCGCTGTTTGTGACCGGTTTGAACTCTGCGCCCTCCCAACTGTGGAGCATGTACATCGTCGGCGAGCTGCGCTGCCAAACCTTGACCGGGTGGATGAACAACCGGTCGTCTTTGCGATAAACTTCGATGATGACTTGCGCGGTGTTGAAGATTGCGTCTGTGGCGTGGAACGAGTGAACGTGTTTTTGCAACGCGAAGTACGCGATGGTGCGCAACTCGTACAGGTACGGGCACGTGATCATGAAAAAGTTACCGAGCATGCGGTCGCTGAACCAATCGGCGGCAAGGTCGGACAGGCAGTCGAAAACGTAGTACGCGCCCGGCCCGGCGCGTTCGATGACATCCAGTATCGAGGTTAAGAACCGCTCGAAACCTTCCTGCGGATTGAGCTGATGAATCTGCGCGCCGCTTTCGGAAGCCAGCAATGGCGCGTGCCTTGCGAACCTGAAATATACCAACGGTTTACCGCGGCGCTTGGCCTCATGCACCAGCGGCGCAAGGAATGGCCGGTACTCACGGACGCTGTCTATTTGCCAGATGACGTTGTCCCCTGGGCGGAGGCCGGACAACACATTGTCCAGCCCCGGGATGCCTGTGCTGAGTGATTCGTTCTCCACTGGCACGGATGCGTAGAAAATTTAACAGGCGCAGGCTTGGCCGCCAAGCGCTGCGCCTGTGCAATTGTCCCAATACGATGGTCTATTACACCAGGCCCTGATCGAGCATGGCGTCGGCAACTTTGATAAACCCGGCTATGTTCGCGCCGACGACATAGTTTCCAGGGTAGCCGTACTCGGCTGCGGTTTGGGCCACGTTCTTGTGGATCGTGACCATGATTTGACGCAGGCGCGCATCAACTTCTTCGCGCGGCCATGACATATGCATCGAGTTTTGCGCCATCTCGAGGCCGGATGTGGCCACCCCACCCGCGTTGGCCGCCTTGCCCGGCCCGTAAAGGATCTTCTTTGCCAAGAACAGGTCAACTGCTTCTGGCTCGGACGGCATATTTGCCGCTTCGGCCACCAGAATACAACCGTTGTCGAGCAGTTTTTTGGCGTCTTCCCCGCTTATCTCGTTCTGTGTGGCGCAAGGGAATGCGCAGTCGCACTTAATGCCCCATGGACGCTGGCCTTCGAGGTAAACCGCACCGAACTTTTCGGCGTACTCCTTGATCCGGCCACGGCGCACGTTCTTAAGCTCCATAATCCAGGCAAGTTTCTCGGCGTTGATGCCGTCTTTGTCGTAAACCGTGCCGTTCGAGTCCGACATTGTGACGACCTTGGCGCCGACCTGAATGAGCTTTTCGACCGTGTACTGCGCCGCGTTACCCGAGCCTGAAACCGTGCAGACCTTCCCTTCGAGCGTGTCGTTGCGCGTCTTGAGCATTTCCTGCGCGAAATAGACGCAGCCGTAGCCGGTCGCCTCGGGCCGGATAAGCGACCCGCCCCAGTTGATGCCCTTGCCTGTTAGCACACCCGTGAACTCGTTTACCAGCCGCTTGTATTGCCCGAACATGTAGCCGATTTCGCGCGCGCCCACGCCGATGTCGCCTGCAGGCACGTCCGTGTTCGGCCCGATGTGCCGGAACAGCTCGTTCATGAAGCTTTGGCAGAACCGCATGATCTCGGAATCGCTCTTGCCTTTGGGGTCGAAATCACTGCCACCCTTCGCACCGCCCATAGGCAAGGTTGTCAGCGAATTTTTGAACACCTGCTCGAACGCGAGGAACTTCAAGATGCTGAGATTGACGCTCGGGTGGAACCGCAGCCCGCCCTTGTACGGCCCGATAGCGCTATTGAACTGGACACGATAGCCGCGGTTCACGTGTACGTTACCCTTGTCGTCCTGCCAGCAAACGCGGAATTGAATGATCCGCTCCGGCTCGACCATCCGCTCGAGCAGCGCTTGCTCGCGGTACTTCTTGTGCCGCTCAATCGCAGGCTCGATTGATTCAAGCACTTCCGTCACTGCCTGCAGGAACTCCGGTTCATGCGGATAGCGTTTCCGAACTTTTTCAAGTGTATCTTGAACGATTGACATAGCTAGCTCAGTTGTTCTTCTCAGCGTTGGTTGCGTATTAGACGATGCGCGCGCGGTCAGTGCCCGAGGTCGCATACACTACCCAACGAAAGGCCGCGCCCGGGCACGTCCCACAAAACTCAGTCATGCGTTTCGTTCTTTCAACGCGCATTGGTCAGCAATTTTTACCTTGCGCCTTTGTGCCTGTCCATAATTTTTTTGCATCAGTTCGATTCACAATTCTTCAACAGCGCCGTAGGCCGTGCCAGTGAAGTTGATTTTCCCGAAACTACGCACTGCCCGGGGCAGAACCGGCACAGTGCAGTTTCAGATTTGGCTCAGAAACAGTTCGTTGGTATGAGTTTCTGTCGTCCCAATGAGCACACAAGGATGCGAAACACAGTTGCGCCGCGCGTACAGGCTGATGCGCGCGCACTTCGGGCACCAGCACTGGTGGCCGGGCGAGACAGCCTTCGAAGTGTGTGTTGGGGCGATTTTGACTCAGAACACAAACTGGGCGAACGTCGAGCGCGCCATAGCCAACCTGAAATCCGCGGGTGTGCTGGCACCGAAAAAGCTCTCCGCGCTCACGTCCCCACAACTTGCAGCGCTGATCCGACCGGCAGGATACTTCAATGTTAAAGCGCGGAGGTTGCGCGCATTTCTGAACGTTTTGGTCGAGTACTGCCCCGAGTCAGACATGCCGCGCGCGCGACTCGCCAGCGCCCGTGGCCGCACCGGCGCGTCCAGAGCGCACTTATGCGACCAGTGCCACAGTGCAAATGCGTGGAGGGCGCCGTGCCTCGAGCGACTGCTTAAAGGCGATACGGAGCAGGTGCGGCAGCGACTGCTCGGTATCTGCGGCATCGGCCCTGAGACGGCAGACAGCATGCTCTTGTACGCCGGCGGGCATTTGAGCTTCGTCATAGACGCTTACACTAAGCGGATATTCACACGGCACGGTTGGACAATCGACCGCAGCCGCGAGCCGACCTACGACGAGCTGAAGCGGCTATGCGAATCCGCACTGCGCGACAAGCCCCGGGCAGCGCTGCTTGATTATTGGCAAGACTACCACGCGCAGCTAGTCATGGTGGGCAAGACGTTCTGCCGCCCCAAAGTTGCGCTGTGCCAGCAGTGCCCGCTCAGACCATTACTGCCGCGCACTAGGCCGCACAAGACCCGATGACGCAAATGCGTCCCTCCCATTTCGAAACGGCACTCCGGTGGCACCGGTTAAGCGCAAGCTCCGCCGTGACTGTATGCGTCGATTCAAGACAAGCGGCCGGCGGCTCTGTCCGTGCCGTAACATCGCCCAGGTGCACCGCGCAACTGCAGCTTAGGCGCACGATACAAAGCTGCAGGTGCGCTTGGACCCCAGTTGCCGCTGTCCCGAACGCGGCGCGGAACTTGGGGTTTGACTGAGACGCCGACCGGGCATAGAGTTTGGCAAGGTTAACGCAGCGGTTTGCAGCATTACGATGCTAAAGCGGCTAACAATTGGGTTTGTTGCGGGCGCGGTTTGCGCGTGGAGCGCATGTCTCCATTGCGCTGCTGCAGAGGCCACGCCCGAGCCGGGTGAGTCGCCGAACCCAGCCGCGGCAGTAGCTGCGACGAATTCCCAGCAAACCGCTTCGAGAAACCAGGGGGAAATATTACTCCGGCAACGCATTCGCCCGGACGGCCCACGCCGTGTCGAGGTAGTAAAGCCCGATAGCGATATGTCGCTCAGGCGCCCTGTCCCGCCGCCGACGCTTTCACCGGCACAGCACCAAAGGCTCAAAGAATACATGGAAAGACGCCGGTACTGGGTTTACATGACACTGGAAGAGCTGAGCATGAGGCAGCAAACCGAAGAAAAACTTGGTTGGGGCTGGCTCGACCCTGCTGCCGCGCAGAAGCGGAAAGGCTCCGCACTGGAGCGGTTCTATCAGCGACTCAAGGGGGAGTCAGAAGCCCGGACTGCAGAACCGCTGCCCGAGCTAATGGGCGAGTCCGGGAGCAGAGATTTCGACACGCGTCCGTACCCGGAATCGCCACTTGCGCAGCGGCTTAAGCAGAGCGAACAAACGCTGCAAAATATTTTCCAGACCCAGCCTGCGGGCGACCTGTTTTCGGTTCCCGAGCAGAAAAGCGCGTCTTCCATTTTCCCCGAGCAGCCATTTGAACCGGCACGTTTAAGCGTGCAAGCCGAGCGCAGAACCACACTCGAAGAGTTCAAGCGCCTGCTCGAGCCGCAACAAAACGCGCCGGCGCTCCCCGCGCAAAGCACGCGAATCGGTTCGCTGAATGATAGCGCAAGGCTTAACTCGGGCGTGAACGCGCGCACCTTGCCCCAAGCCCCCGGCCTGCCGTCCGCGAGCACACCGGGGCAATCATTGCCACGGCCTGGCGGCAGCAGTATGCAACTGCCAGGGCAACCAGGCGTGACACCACCTCCAAGCGGACTGCCCGCGCCGCGCGAGCCGCTGGTTATCCCTGGGCCTCCTCAAGGCCCGCCACAACGCAAGTTTTAACTGGGGCGCGTGCAAAGTGTGAGCTGCACTGCGCGACTCCGCGCGTGAAAGCAACTCACCCGGACTGTGCGCATACATCCGGCCTGCACCTGCACCGCTAGCTGCGCGGTCAGTGTTGAGGCGTCAGCAGTAAGACCTGTTCCAGCGTCGAGAGGCCCTCGCGCGCGCGATCGAGCGCGACCATCCGCAGCGTGCGCATCCCTTGGCTTATGGCGACTTTGCCAAGCTCGCGCGCGGGCGCGCGCGTGATGATCAGCCGGCGTATTTCGTCCGTGACCGTCATCGCCTCGATAATAGCCATGCGCCCGTAGTATCCGGTGTTTTTGCAGCGCTCGCAGCCGCGGCCACGGTACAGAGTGACTCCATCAAACATGCTCGGGTCAATCCCCAAGTCGTGGAACATCTTGGGCGGGTATTGCACAGGTTCCTTGCAGTGCGAGCAGATGCGGCGCATGAGCCGTTGCGCGCATGAAAGAATGACCGAGGACGAGATCAAAAACGGCGCGATGCCCATATCATCCAGGCGCGCTATGGCGCCCGGCGCGTCGTTGCAGTGGAGCGTACTCAGCACCTGATGGCCTGTGAGCGCCGCTTCGATGGCGATCTCGGCGGTTTCGGTATCGCGTATCTCGCCGATCATGATTATGTCGGGGTCCTGACGCAGAATTGACCGGAGCGCGTTGGCAAACGTGAGGCCGATCTCGCGCCGCACCGCGACCTGGTTAATGCCGTGGATTTGGAACTCGACCGGGTCTTCGACCGTGATGATGTTCCATTCCGGCGAGTTAAGCTCGTTGAGTGCCGAGTAGAGCGTGGTGGTCTTGCCCGAGCCGGTCGGGCCGGTAACCAGAATAAGCCCGTGCGGCAGACGGATCAGCTCACGGAACATCGCCAAAAGGCGATCGCTCATCCCCAACCGCGTGAGGGTAAACTCCATCGCTCCCTTGTCCAGGATACGCAGAACGAC
>JANWZY010000047.1 GCA_025061935.1 Verrucomicrobiia bacterium | reverse complement strand
GCTGATCTTTGCGAACCCGGGTGCGCTCACCGCGAGCATGAGCATCAGCGGTTCCGGGCTGGTAATCAAACGCAGCGCGGGCGCACTCACGTTGAGCGGGACGCAAACCTACACAAACCTCACAATGATCGAAGCCGGTACGCTCGAGTTCGCCGGCACACCGCCGCAAGGCGACATCACGAACAACTCGGTTCTTGGCTTTAGACCATCCGCAGCGACAACCTACGCGGGCAAGATCAGCGGGCCGGGTATGGTCACGGTATCGGCCTCGGGCGGAACTCTTACATTGAGCGGTGCCAACACATTCAGCGGTGGCATCAATCTCACTGCCGGGAATCTTGAATTGGCGCATAACAACGCAGCCGGCACGGGCAACGTCACAAATGCCGGGTCGGGCTGCGTCTACGTCGGCAGCGGGGTGGTGATCACCAACGGGTTCGCTTTACCCACCTCCACCACGGACCTCAACATGCGTTGCGACAACGGCACCGGCGTGTGGGCCGGTGACATCGTTTACATGGGCAGCGGCGCGTCCTGGCGCCCGGGCAGCGACGGCTCCGGCACGCTCGTGTTCACCGGCCGCGCGATCCAGGGCACGCGCAATTTCATCGTGCCACGCGGAACGATGCATTTTGCATCGAACGCGTACGTGAGCGCGACCGGGCCGGCGACTGCGCTCGGGCGCGACGCCACCGACGGTAACCGTAGCGCGCGAATTGTTATCAGAGACAATGCAGTGTTGGAGCTTGGCCCGTGCTCGATGGGCGGCGGGCGCCAGGGCGGCTACATCACGCTGACGATCCAGGACAACGCTGTGCTTTCAACCGGCACAAACAACTTCGACCTGCACAACGTCAACCGCGCCACGGCAACAAACACGATCCGGTTAAATGGGGGCACATTCGTCACGGGCGGATTCATAAAAACCCGCTCGACCTACACAAATGCGATCTGGTTCAACGGCGGACTGCTCCGTGCAAGCATGAACAACAGCGCGTTCCTCCCGGCGTTTGCCAACCAGACCGCACTGGTTCAATCCGGTGGCGCGCGCATTGACGATGCCGGATTCGCCATCTCCATTGCGCAGCCGCTTATCCACGACCCGGCTCTGGGCGCCGCGCTCGATGGCGGGCTGACCAAGCTCGGCACAGGCGTGCTGGCACTCACTGGCTCGAACACGTACAACGGGCCGACGCGAATCATGGCTGGCAGTCTTGCGCTTGCCGGGGCCGGGGCAATCCCGAACACGACGAACATCTACGTTGCTGCAGGCGCAGCACTCGACGTGACCGGGACGCCGACCGGCAGCCTTGCGCTCGGTTACGGCCGGGCGTTGTGGGGGAACGGGACCGTTTATGGAAACGTTGCCATTGGCCCGGGCGCGTGGATCGCACCCGGCAGTAACGCCATCGGCAGATTAACTATAAACGGCAACCTCACGCTGGCTGCGGGCTCGACGAACCTGTTCGAGCTGCGCAGCGGCCCTGTGACAAACGACGTGGTTGCAGTCACGGGCGCACTTGCACTCGGCGGCACGTTAATCGTGACCAATACGGCCGCAGAAGGATTGAAGCCTGGCGACACTTTCAAGCTGTTCGATGCGGCAGGCTACACTGGCGCGTTTGCCAGCATCGCGCTGCCACAGCTCACCCCGCCACTGGCCTGGGACACGAACCAGTTGAGTACGGCCGGCATTATTCGCGTGATCAGCCTCGGCCCGCCGCTGATTGAGTCCGTCCGACTCGAAGGAACAAATCTGGTCCTGACCGGTTCAGGGGGCAATCCGGGCGCGTTTTACCGCGTGCTCACAAGCACAAACGTGGCATTGCCACGCAATGCGTGGGTGCCGTTACTAACGAACCAGTTCTTTGCTGAGGGCAGGTTTGCATTGACGAACCCAGTCAGCCCCGGCATGCCGCAGCAGTTTTACACAATCGAGACGCTGGCACCGTGACCGTAACGTGCCAGCCGCGAAATTGTGAAACATCAGACCACAACCAACGTCAAACAAATGATGAGTCGGGCCCGGAGAACTGTTGCGCTTGAGTGGGCGCTGTGCGCATGCGCAATCGTTGGTACGCATGCGTTAGCGCAGCAGCAGCTTGAGCCGCTCGGGCGCGGGCTTGTCGCGCTCCGCTACGCGACGAACGCGGTTTATGTCGGTTGGCGCTTGCTCGGGACCGACCCGGAAAATATCGCATTCAACCTGTACCGGGTCAGTGGCGGCGTCACCAACAAGCTAAACAGTCTGCCGCTGACGAACAGCACCGACTTCGTTGACACAGGCGCGAGCTTTGCGCAATCGAACCTTTACTTCGTCCGGCCGGTGCTTGGCGGAGTCGAACAGCAGTCCAGCGCGCTCGTGGTGCTGCCGCCGAACCCACCCGTTGTGCAGTACGTGTCCGTGCCAGTGCAAAAACCGCCGGGCGGCACAACGCCGGACGGTACAAATTACACCTACAGCGCCGGCGATTGCAGCTTGGGCGACCTCGACGGCGACGGCGAGTACGAGATCGTGCTCAAATGGGACCCGTCCAATGCCAAAGACAACAGCCAGAGCGGCTACACGGGCAATGTGCTCTTGGACGCTTATAAGCTGGACGGCACGCGGCTTTGGCGGATCGACCTCGGCATCAACATCCGCGCCGGCGCGCACTACACCCAATTCATAGTTTATGACCTGGATGGCGACGGCCGCGCAGAGGTGGCATGCAAGACCGCCCCGGGTACAATTGATGGCCATGGCAACTTTGTGATCATGCCCGGGCACAACCCGTACGCGGATTATCGCAATTCGTCGGGTTATATCCTGTCCGGTCCCGAATACCTCACCATTTTCGACGGGTTGACCGGCGCTGCGCTCTGGACGACAAACTACGTTCCACCCCGCGGTAACGTGTCCGACTGGGGAGACAGCTATGGCAACCGCGTGGACAGGTTCCTCGCATGCGTAGCGTATCTGGATGGTACGCGGCCGAGCCTGGTAATGTGTCGCGGTTACTACACGCGCGCGGTCCTGGCAGCTTGGGACTGGCGCAACGGCAGACTCACTCAGCGCTGGGTCTTCGACACGTGGAACGGTTACAGTTCTTACGAAGGCCAGGGTAACCACAACCTGAGTGTGGGCGATGTGGACGGTGACGGGCGCGACGAAATCGTGTATGGCGCATGCGCAATTGACCATGACGGCCGCGGGTTGTACACGACGCGGCTCGGGCACGGCGACGCCATGCATCTTTCGGATTTGAACCCGGCCCGGCCAGGCCTCGAAGTGTGGCAGTGCCACGAAGACCCAAGCGCATTCGGCCCGTACGGGCTCGAGTTCCGTGACGCGGGTCGCGGCCTGCCGTTGTGGGGGATTTCATCCACGGACGATGTCGGGCGCGCTGTGGCAATTGACATAGACCCGCGCCATACCGGCTACGAATGCTGGGGTTCACGCGGCGGATTGATGAATGCTGCCGGATACGAGATTTCCGCGACGCGGCCTTCTCAAATCAATTTTGCCATTTGGTGGGACTCGGACCTGCTGCGCGAAATCCTAGACGGCAAAACGATCTACAAATGGAGCTGGGTCGGGAACTCGAACACCACAATATTCAACCCGAGCGGTGTCGTATCGATCAACGGCACAAAAGCCACCCCTTGCCTGAGCGCAGACCTGTTCGGCGACTGGCGCGAAGAGGTCATTTTCCCGACCAGCGACTCGGCTGAGCTGCGCGTTTTCACTACAGTCACGCCGGCTACGAACCGGTTCCCGACGCTCATGCACGACCCACAATACAGGTTGGCAATCGCGTGGCAAAACGTCGGGTACAATCAACCGCCGCACCCGGGCTTTTACCTCGGGCCAGGCATGAACACGCCGGCGCACTGGCGCGCCGGCAAGCTGGATTTGGCTTGGCGCGGCGGCGCAAACAGTAATGCATGGGACGTGGGCATCACAACCAATTGGTTTGTGCACGGGGTGTGGACAAACAGTTTGATCGCAGCTTATGACCAGGGCAAATCCGTGTTGTTCGACTTGCGCGGCGCGACCAACGGTACCGTCTGGCTCAGCACTGCGCTCGCGCCCGGACAGGTATTTGTGAACTCGCCCTCAAACTACGTTTTCACCGGCCCGGGCGCGCTCACAGGCGCAATGAAGCTGTTCAAGTCCGGCACCGGGAGGCTCGCCATTAACACCACGAACACGTACACGGGCGAGACGATCGTGACCGACGGGGCGCTCGAAGTTAATGGTCAGCTCACAGCCAGTCCTGTCACACTCGAACGCGGGTTGTGGCTCAACAGTTGCATCAGCGGCACGGGCGTATTGGGCGGTGGCCTGACCGTTGGCCAGTACTGCGCAGTCGTGCCAGGCGCAACCAACCTGCCCGGCACCTTGACCGTATCCAACCATCTCCGCTTGCTCGGCGATACCCTCGCCATGTTTGACCTTTCCAACGATCCCACGAGCACGGCCAACGACCGCGTGATCGTTTTTGGCAACCTAAGCCTGGCCGGACTCAACACAATCGCGATTAATGCGCTGTCAGGCGAACTCGCGCTCGGTCAGTACAACCTGATCAGCTACACCGGCACGCTCACCGGCAGCCTGACAAACCTTGTGTTGACCGGGCCGTTCGCGCCTGCATGCGTACTGACCAATCCGCCCGGCCACATTGCGGTGCTCGTGGTAGGCACGCGACCGCCAACCAATCTGGTCTGGCGCGGCGCAGGGGGTAACCAATGGGATGTTGGCTCGAGCTACAACTGGCTTGCAAATGGCGCAGTCGAACGGTTCCAACAGCTTGATTCGGTCAGGTTCGACGACACAGGCGCAGCATTGCCTATTGTAAATTTGGTTGGCCGCCTTACGCCCTCAGCCGTAACAGTCGCAGCAACAGCGGACTACACCTTCACCGGCACCGGCTATATCAGTGGCCAGACCGGATTAGTCAAATCGAATTCTGGCACGCTCACAATCCTGACCACGAACGACTACACTGGGCCAACGGTGATAAATGGCGGCAGGGTATCTGTCGCATTGCTTTCTGCAGGGGGCACGCCGAGCGCGCGCGGCGCAGCAAACTCCGACCCGACGAACATTGTAATCAACGGCGGCACACTGCGCTATTTCGGCAACACGGTCTCAATCAACCGTGGGCTAACCATTACTGCTGGCGGCGCCACACTCGACATATCGAACGCGACAGCAAACCTGACTTTGGGCGGCGCACTCGTAGGCCAAGGCGGCTTAACAAAAACAGGGGTAGGCGGGCTCACACTGACAGGCGCAAACACGTTCGCAGGCGGCCTTTCTGTGTACAATGGGACAGTCACGCTTGGTACCACCACGGCCGCAGGCTCGGGCACGATCACGTTGAACGGCGGTCTGCTCGCTCTAAACGCGAGCGGTAGCCCCGCCACATACGCAAACCCGATTCACGTGGCGTCTTCCAGTGCAATATACTCACAGGGCGGCAACCAGGCACTTAGCGGCGCGTGGTCGGGCACTGGTGATCTGCAAATTTACATACCTTCCAACAACACCTTTTCGGTGCGCGGAGATATGAGCGGGTACAGCGGCAGGATCACACTGCCGTTCCCGGGCTACTTCCGGTGGTACGGCAGCACTGGCAGCAGCCAAGCCGCGTTCGACCTGGGCACGAGCTGGGCAATCATGCTGTCCCGTGACGGGGGCATAATCCATTTGGGCGCGCTCGCTGGCGGGACGAACACTGTATTGAGCGGCGCAGGCTCGACTGACGCGCTCACCACCTACGTTATCGGTGCGCGTGGCGAAGACACCACGTTCGCCGGCGCGATCCGCAACGGCGCAAGCACAGCCCGGCCCACGGCAATTACCAAGGTCGGCCCGGGCGTGCTTACACTCACAGGCTCGAACACGTATTCCGGCCAAACGATTGTCAGTGGGGGCACGTTGCTTATTAACGGCAATCACGCAGCCGCCACGAACACAGTCACAGTCGAGGCTTTAGGCCGACTTGGGGGCATTGGAATCATAGGCGGCGCAACGACGGTCTTTGGCGTGCTCGCCCCGGGCGCGCCGCTGGGCACAATCACATTCACGAACACGCTGAGTCTCGGCCCGGCCAGTACGACGTTCATCGAGATCAGCAAAGCGCCCAGGACAAATGATCAGGTGCGCGCGCTGGCCGGTATCAACTACGGCGGCACGCTCATCGTGACCAACATTGCGGGCGCGCTCGCAGCCGGGGACGTGTTCAAACTGTTCGACGCGCCGAATTATTCCGGCCGGTTCAACGCAATTTCGCTTCCGCCGCTGGCGCCTGAGCTTGCATGGCTTACGTCGAAACTGACCCTGGACGGCACGTTGCGCGTGATCGCGCGGCCACAGCTAACAGCGAGCCTGACCGCCGGGGGCCTGGTGCTGAGCTGCACCAACGGTCCGGCAAATGAACCGTGTTACGTGCTGACCTCGACCAACCTCACTTTGCCGGTGTCAGCGTGGACGCGGATTGCCACAAACGCATTCGATGCCGCAGGCAGGCTTACCATTACAAACGCGGTTGGCGCCGAGCCGCAACGGTTCTATCTTCTGCAACTGCAATGAGAACACTCGAATGGCTGGTGCACTGGCGGGTTGCGCTCCGTTGCAACCACCTCACTTACCAAGTTTCCATACGGCCGTTTGCACAGTTGCGTACCCTCAGGTCTCGCCCGAACGGTGGAAGACACAGCAGTTTCACTGGGAATTCGGCGGGTTGCATTTTGGCGCTGATTGTACTGCTGGCGCATGGCCTGGCTGCATCAGCGCAACCGGCTCAGCCTGAAGCGCGCCCGGGCAAGCTCGCGCCCAAGCCGCTGTACCGCGATCCGATTCACGACGGCGCGGCGGACCCGGTCGTGGTCTGGAACCGGCTTGAACGGAAATGGTTCATGTTCTACACCAACCGCCGCGCGAACGCCACGAACGATCCGGGGGTGGCATGGGTCCACGGCACACACATTGGCATCGCGGAATCCTCCGACGACGGCGCGACATGGCGTTATCGCGGCACAGCTAGGATCGGTTACGGCCAGACCAATTACACTTACTGGGCGCCCGAGGTCATCGAGCACGAGGGTACGTATCACATGTTTTTGACCGTTGTGCCCGGCATTTTCACGAACTGGAACGCGCCGCGCGATATCGTGCACCTGACGAGCACAAACCTGCTCGATTGGAAGTTCGAATCGGTGCTTAAACTTGCCTCAGACAGGGTGATTGACGCATGCGTGCTGCGGCTTCCCGACGGCACCTGGCGCATGTGGTACAACAACGAGCGCGACCGCAAGTCCATCTACTACGCCGACAGCCATGACCTGTTCACTTGGACCGACAGGGGTAAAGCTATAGGCGACCAACGCTGTGAAGGGCCGAAGGTTTTTCACTGGAAAGGCCGTTACTGGATGATTGTTGATAACTGGCGCGGCCTAGGGGTCTATCGCTCAGATGACCTGCTGACCTGGACGCGCCAGCCCGAGCCGCTGCTCCAGCAACCGGGCAACGGACCAGACGACGGCGTCATCGGCCAGCACCCGGACGTAGTCGTAAGCGATGAGCGCGCGTTCTTGTTCTATTTCACCCATCCGGGCCGGCGCGGCGAGGACGCGCGGAAAGACGGCTACGAACAACGCCGGAGCTCGATCCAGGTAGTAGAACTCGAGTTTAAGGACGGTTGGCTCACCTGCGACCGTGACAAGCCCACCTACATCGAGCTTAAACCGCCAATGCACGTGCATCGGGCTGTATTCACCCCTGCACAGCGCGAGGTTAAGTGGACTTTGGCCGAGCTTGATCCTGCGCTCCCGACTGATTGGTCCGGGTACTCGTTTCTCGCACTCGAGTTCCGCGCTTCGAGTCCGGCTGCTACAGAAGTGCGGGTGTTCACCACCGACGGCATTCGCAAGGTTCGATTGCACCCGTTGGCAGGCGCATGGACGCGCGCCGCGCTCCCGCTTCGGTTCTTCGCGCAACGCGACCGGCAGGGGCACGACCTCGCTGCGCTGGGCAACAAACCGCATGGGGCGTATTGGCTGAACCTGACCGGTGCCGTCGGGCCGCTGACCAACGTGCAAGCGATCGGGTTTGCCATGGACGCGCCGATCGGCACGCAAACGTTCGAGCTGCGGGTTGCGTCGCTGCACAAAGAATCCCCCGGCGATGCCGTGCTCGGCCCGAAACCACTCGTGGACGAATTCGGCCAATGGATTCATGACGATTGGCCTGGCAAAGCGCGCTCGCTCGAAGACTTAAAATCTGCTTGGGAAACTGACCGCGAGCGATTAGGCACGGGTAAGGAATTCGGGTACTGCAATTTCGGCGGGTACGCCGCCCCGAAAGCGCGCGCGACCGGGTTCTTCCGCGTCGAGCAAATTGATGGGCGCTGGTGGTTTGTTGACCCGGACGGGCACCTGTTTTTTTCAGTGGGCGTGAACGTGATCACGCCGTGGGTGGGAACGCCTGTGGCAGGCCGCGAAGACCTGTTCGCCGCGCTGCCGCCACCGGAACTGCGCAAGGCGCTAGGGCAGCAGCCGCGGCCGGGCCGCGCGCCGGACGCGTCGTTTTACACATGGAACTTGTCCCGGCGCTTCGGCGATGCGTGGCTCGCGCAGTGGATCGAGCTTACATTGGATAGATTGGATGCGTGGGGGTTCAACACGATTGGCAACTGGTCGGACCGCAGGCTCTGGGACGCCAAACGGAAGCCGTATGTGGTGATGTTACGCGGCTGGGGAATCGAAACCGGGTACCTCGGCTTGCCCGATGTGTTTGCGCCCGAGTTCACCAACCGGGTCGAGGAGGCCGCCCGTGAACAATGCGCGCCGCGCAAGGACGACCCGTGGCTGCTCGGGTACTTTGTGGCCAACGAACCGCCCTGGCCCGGGCGCGAGCTGGACATTGTCGAGGCCATTCTTGCCGGGCCGGACGCGCCGATCCAGCGCGCACTGAAACAGTTCCTTGCAGATGGCGATTCGCCCGAGCGCAGGCGCGAATTCGTGTATGCCGCAGTCGAGCAGTTCTTGGAGGTGGTCAACGGCGCCATTCGCAGGCACGACCCGAACCATTTGAATCTGGGCTTGCGTTTCGGGTCGCATGTGCCGGACCGCATGCTACGCGCCGCGCGCACGTTCGATGTGTTTAGCTTGAATTGCTACGATTACAAGCCCGACCCGGCCATGCTCGACAGAGTTTACAGGGTCACGGGCAGGCCCATACTCATCGGCGAGTTCCACTTTGGCGTACCCGGGCGCGGCCTCGCGCCAGGATTGAGGCAAACGGCGAATCAATCCGAGCGCGGCGCAGCGTATCAGTACTATGTCGAAAACGCTGCCGCGCACCCTGCCGTCATCGGCGCGCACTGGTTCCAGTGGGCGGACCAGCCGGCCACGGGCAGGTTCGACGGCGAGAATTACAACATCGGGTTTGTTGACGTGACCGACCTGCCATATGCCGAGTTGGTCGAAGCTGCCAAGGTTACACACAACCGGCTGTTTGATGTGCACGCCGGTTCTAAACCGCCAACGACCCGCAGGCCAATTGTCAATTGAACTGAGGTCGGAGTTTTTTCAAGCCGGGTCGGAGATGAACAATCACAGCATGGCCAATGTTGGCCACATTGCCAGAAGAGCACTAATAATTAACATCGGCACGCCATGGCATACATGAACGTGGATTGTGAGAAAACAGAACACGAACGCACTGGCTCGGGCGTCTTGAGAATGTCTAAACCGTGGGTGTTGGGCTGGCTCGTCTTCGCATTGTTTGCACTCCCCTACCCTGCCAGTTGCGAAAAGGCCGAGCAGAGTTCGTTGGCGCTGGGCGGCACATGGCGATTTGCGCTCGATCCCGACGATGTTGGTATCAGACAACGCTGGTTCAGCAGCAACCTCGCGTTCAGGATCAAATTACCGGGCATTTTGCAGGCGCAGGGCTACGGCTACGAAATCAGCACGAACACCCCCTGGGTGCTTACGCTCTACGATACCAACTGGTTCATGCGCGCGGATTACGCGGCCTACACGAAACCGGGCAATGTGAAGGTGCCGTTCCTGTGCCAACCACCGCGTCATTACCTCGGCCCGGCGTGGTACCAGCGCGACATCGAAATACCACGCGCATGGCAGGGCCGTCGCGTCGTCGTGTTCCTCGAGCGCGTCAACTGGGAATCGCGCCTGTGGTTGAACGAGAGGCTCATCGGCACGAATAATTCGCTTTGCACGCCGCACGTGTTCGAGCTTGGCGTGCTCGCACCGGGCAAATACAGGCTCACCGTCCGCGTGGACAACCGGATGCTCCTGCCCTACCGCCCAGACGCGCACAGTGTCTCGGATTCGCTTGGCCAAAGCTGGAACGGCATAGTCGGCGCAATCGAGCTGCGCAGCACACCACCGGTGTGGATTGATGATCTGCAATGTTTCCCGGACTTGAACACGAAATCTGTGCGCGCCGTTGTAAAGATCGGGAACATCACCGGCGCGACAGCCACCAACACACTTATGCTCGGGCTTATGAGCATGGTGGACTCGATGCCCATCCGCCCGGACTGGGTCTCAAACCTTGTAATCCCACCAAGCGGATTGGAGCTTACCGCTAAGGTCACGCGCGATTTGAAGTTGATACCCTGGGATGAGTTCTGCCCAGCATGGTACTGGGTCGCGGCCAATCTGGGGGCAGGTCCGGGAAACGGGAAACACTACGTGAGAGCGACTATCGGCTTTCGCGAGTTCCGTGCACACGGGACTGAATTCATTTTCAACGGGCGGCCGGCGCACTTGCGCGGTACGCATCACGGGGGTGATTTCCCGCTCACTGGCCACCCGCCGTGCGACATCGAGTATTGGCGCAAGCTGCTCAAAACCTGCAAAGATTGGGGCTTGAACCATGTCCGGTTCCACTCGTTCTGCCCGCCCGAAGCCGCGTTCGCTGCAGCGGATGAGCTTGGCGTTTACCTTCAAATCGAGCCGGGCATGTGGAACACGTTCAACCCGGACTCGCCAATGGAACAAATGCTTTACGCCGAGACGGAGCGCATCATCCAGCATTACGGTAACCATCCATCGTTCGTGCTGTTCTCTGCCAGTAACGAACCTAAAGGCCGGTGGCGCGACGTGCTGCCCCAATGGGCGGCGTATTTCCGCGCGCGCGACCCGCGCAGACTTTACACCACTGGCACAGGCTTTACCGATCCGGACGCGCCTGGGCCACTTGACCGGGTGGACTTTTCTGTAACGCAGCGGTTCGGCCCACGCCGTGTGCGGGGCGAACCTGGCTGGTTCGGGCGCGATTACAGGAACGCTATGTATAATGTCACAGTCCCAGTCGTTGCGCACGAGCTTGGCCAGTGGTGCGCGTACCCTGATTTTGACGTGATCAAAAAGTTCACGGGGTACCTCCGCCCCGGCAACTTCGAGATTTTCCGGGACTCGGCCGGCGCGAACTACGTGCTAGCCATGAACAAACCGTTTGCACGCGCGTCTGGCCGGTTCCAGCTCGCCTGTTACAAGGAAGAAATCGAGGCCAACCTGCGCACGCCCGGCCTGGCAGGATTCCAACTGCTCGACCTGCACGATTACATCGGCCAGGGCACCGCGCTCGTGGGCGTGCTTGACCCATTCTGGGAAGAAAAAGGGTACGTGACCGCGCGCGAGTGGCGCCGCTTCTGTAGCGAAACGGTCCCGCTGGCGCGGCTGACTAACCGCGTCTTCACGACGACCGACAAGCTCGAAGCCGAAGTCGAAGTTGCGCACTTCGGCCGTGGCCCCATCACGAACGCCGCGGTCTCATGGCAAATACTTGACTCGGCCGGCAAACCGTTTGCAAAAGGTCAGTTCCAACCTCGCACAATCACCCTCGGCAGAAACACGGCCCTGGGTAGAATCGAACTCGAATTGGCCCAACTCCCGTCGCCCGGCGCTTACAAACTAGTTTTGAGTGTCCGGTGCGCAGGCGCTGCGGCGAGTCAAACAGGCCGGGCTCGATCTCCAGACCTTGGCGCCGGGATTGTTGCCGAAAACGACTGGCAATTTTGGGTTTATCCTGCGCACGCGGATGACACGGTCCCGCCCGGCGTCGTACTGGCGCGCACGTGGGACGAAGCCGAAGCCGAGCTGGCCGCAGGCGGCAAAGTGCTCTTTGTGCCGCGCCCCGCAGACCTCGACTGGTTCAGCCCGCCGTTGGCCGAGGTCCCGATCTTCTGGAATCGCCTGATGAACCCGCAATGGAGCCGCATGCTCGGCCTGTGGTGCGACACTAATCACCCTGCCCTGGCGAATTTCCCCACCGCAGACCATTGCGATTGGCAATGGATCGAGCTTGTCCGCAACGCGCGCGCGGTCAACATCGGGAAGCTACCGCAGCAGCTCAAACCCATCGTTGCAGCAATTGACGACTGGAACCGGAACTGGCGGCTCGCGCCCATATTCGAAGCCAGGGTCGGCCGCGGCAAATTATTGGTCTGCTCGTTCGACATTGTAACCGACGTCGCAGCACGCCCGGTCGCGCGGCAGTTACGACGCTCGCTGCTCGAGTACATGGCCAGCACGAAATTCGCGCCTAAGACCGAGATCGAACCTGCCCAAATTCGTAGCTTGCTCTTTGATACACTCATCATGCGCAAACTCCGCGCAACCGCTACGGCGCCAGGCTCGGATCCGAACGCAGCCATTGACGGTGACCCGAACACGTTCTGGTCCACAACCGACCCCATACCCGAGTTAACCGTAAGCTTTCCCCAGCCGGTGGCGATGAGCGGGCTTGTGCTGATGAATCGTCAAAACGACCGTAACCACGCAGGCGATATTCGCGCCTACAAACTCGAATTCAGCGACGACGGCCAACACTGGCGCGAACTCGCGCACGGCGAAATTGCCTCGACCTGGAACCCGCAAACGGTGAAGTTTCCGCAAACAGTGACTGCGCGGCATCTCAAGCTCACTCGTCTGGCAGGCTTCGGCGCCGACAAATCAACCGCGCTGGCTGAGCTGGCAGTGATATACGCTGGACCGAAACTGACCGACACAAGCGGCGACAAACTCGAATACAGGCGCGTCCGCTCCTCCACCCCCGACATTGACGAAGCCAACCCACCAGCCCCAAGCGGAAACTAGAAAGAACAAGTAAGATGCCGGGCAGCTTCAATTCCAGTCGCTACGCGCTTCCGGGTTCCAGGCCTGTATGACCGTGCGAGAGCCTGTGCAGCCGACTGGGTTGTGTTGTCATGCAATCGGGTTTTCAAATGCGGTCTCAAGGTACTCTGTGCCCAAGGACCTCGGCCGGCGAACCAGTTGCTGTCAGGCGGACGGCTCCGTGATAAACTTGGTTGGTGAACATGATTATTCGTGTGTTCGATCCAGGAAAGACGCTGCACCGTACGCGCCTTACCGGTTTTACCAGTTTCGGGGTTCAGCGTGCGCTTTGCTTTAGCGCACTGTTTGCCCTGGTCGTTGGCATGCGCGCGCAAAGCCCGCCGGAGTGGATTGCAGTAATGCAGCCGAATTTGCAGGGGCAAACTGCCAGGCCACTTCGGTACTGGCCGGACGGGACCGATTTCGTCATAACAAACGGCGGTGAGTTTTTCAATCGGCCACTTTACTGCATGAACAGCGCGTTCCGGGTTGATGGTGGCGACATGCCAGAGTTCTCAATTTACCTGCCCGGGCGCGGCGGGAACTTGCGGCTAGGGGTACGTACACCCCAGGGCGCCAAGTGGCTACATGAAGCCGAACGGGTTGTCGCG
>JANWZY010000046.1:7714-13749 GCA_025061935.1 Verrucomicrobiia bacterium | reverse complement strand
GGCTCGACACTCGAAGACATGAAAACCGTGCTGGGAAAAGTGAGGGCCGGTGCGCTCGACACGAATCTTTCAGTGGCCGCCGTAGCAGGGTTGGACGGTGCAATTGATGGCATTCGCGCTGTCGAGCAAAATTTGGTGGCGGGCAAGATAGTAGTGTACCCATTTGCGAAGGGTTTGGGCTTGACGCCGCTGTCCGAGCTTGGGAGGCGTTACCCAAGTGTGGCTGCGGCGCTGACGAATGGATGCTGGACCACAGCGGCAGAGGCTGAATTACGCAGGGCGTTTGAAGGACGATGACAAGCGGACTACAGGACAAAGTTGCGGTTGTTACCGGCGGCGGGCAGGGCTTGGGTAAAGCCATTTGCTTGCGCCTGGCACAAGAGGGCTGCCACGTTGTGGTGGCCGACGTGCAGGACAAGCTCGCCGTGGCAACAGCGGCTGAAATCGCGAATGGAACAGGCCGGACAGTGATTCCGTTCAAGACGGATGTGACGCAGGAACCCGAAGTCAAAGCTCTGTTCGACGCGACCGTGGAGCGGTTCGGGCGCGTTGATATCGTCGTGGCCAATGCCGCGATATTGATTGCCGAGCCGATAGTCCAAGCGGACGCAGAGAAATGGCGCGCGGTCATGAACGTGAACCTGTTCGGCAGTTTCCTGACGATGAAACACGCTTGCAGAGTGATGCTCCCGCGCCGCAGTGGCGTCATCATCCAGATTAATTCGAAGAGCGGCAAGCGCGGTAGCGCGGCGAACTCGGCGTATGCCGCGAGCAAGTTTGGCGGGATCGGGTTGGTCCAGAGCGTCGCGCTCGAAATGGCGCCGCACGGCATCCGGTGTAATGCGATTTGCCCAGGCAACCTGTTAGATTCGCCACTGTGGACCGACCCCGAGAAAGGCTTGCTCGTGCAATACTTGAGAGCGGGCAAGGTACCGGGTGCGAAAACAGTCGAAGACGTGCGCCAGTTTTACCTTAATCAGGTGCCGATGAAACGCGGCTGCACTTACGATGACGTGTGCAACGCCGTGGTGTTTCTAGCTTCGGACGCTTCAGCGTACATAACCGGCATCGCGCTGAGTGTCACTGGCGGCCAAGAAATGAATTAACGTAACATCTCACCATGCGGAACCAGGTTATCAAGGATTTGTTGGCATTGTCGCACGAGCTTGGGCGCGAGGAGCGTGGCCTGGCCATCCTTGGCGAGGGCAACACTTCGGCCAAGCTGGACGCGAACACCTTCTTTGTTAAAGCGAGTGGGACATGCCTGGGCACATTGAAGCGCCAAGACATAGTCGAGTGCAGGGCGGACAAGGTTTTGCCATTGTTAGACAAGGGCGAGCTTACCGATGCACAAATTGACGAAGCACTGATGGCCGCGCGCGTGGACCCGAAAGCTAAGAAGCCCTCGGTCGAGACCGTGTTTCATGCGTACTTGTTGTCCTTGCCAGGAATAAACTTCGTCGGGCATACACATAGCACAACGGTGATGCAGGTGCTCTGCTCACCGCGCGCGCAGGAGTTTGCCGAGCAGCGGCTCATGCCGGACGAGATCGTCTGCTGCGGCGTGGCCTCGGTGTTTGTGCCATACACCGACCCCGGGTTGAAACTGGCGCGTGTGATTCGCGACCGGACCGAGGCGTTTATTAAAACGCACCAACGCCAACCGCGTATTATTCTGATGCAGAACCACGGCGTGATCGGGCTAGGGGGTACATGGCAAGCCGTGCTTTCAGCCATGCTCATGGTCGAGAAAGCGGCCAAAATTTTCGTAGGCGCCGCCGCGTTGGGCGGCCCGGTATTTATCAACCGTGACAACGTACTCCGGATCGCCGGACGCCCGGACGAGTTATATCGTCAACGCGCGCTAGGACTGTGACCTCGATTGCGGGCAAAACTGCATTGCTCACGGGCGCGAGTCGCGGAATCGGTCGCGCCATTGCAATCGCGTTGGCTTCTGAAGGTGTGCGGCTCGGCGTACTCGGGCGCAATCCACCACCTGTTGAGGTTCATGCGGAATACGTCGAGTGCGACTTGGCTGAGACCGACCGTGTACCGGAAGCGGTGCGGCAACTAAGCGCGCGGCTTGGCGTGGTGGATTTTCTGATAAACAATGCTGGCGTTTTTTTGGAACGCCCCGCACATGAGATCCAGCTCGGAGATTGGGAACGGGTACTGCGCGTGAATTTGACCGCGCCGTTTTTGATATGCCGCGAGCTGTTACCGCAGATGATCGCGCGCAAGCAGGGGCGGATTGTGAACATAGTGAGCACATCTGGCGTGCAAGGTTATTTGCATCAGTCGGCGTACTGCGCAAGTAAGCACGGGCTGCTCGGATTCGCACGCGCATTGGCCATAGAGACGAAGCCACATGGTATCCACGTGTACAACATTTGTCCTGGTGGGGTTGATACTGACTTCATCAAGGGCACATATTTGGGGCAGCGGCTGGCGGGCCGGCCCATGATCAGCCCGGCGGACATAGCGGCAATGGTTGTTTTTGTACTCAAGCAGCCTGATAATGTTGATCTTCCCGAGCTGATTGTCCGCCGATTCGACCCCAGTTGAGCTGTTCCTGAACCTGCTACCCTCCAGATGCAAGCAATGGTAACGTTCTCGTGGATGCAAACTCAGTGGCGGGTTGAAGCTTTTTCACGGAGCTCGGTTATTTGGGTGCGGAGTAAGTCCGGGTTCGGCGCGGCATTGCGCTCGATGATCTCTTCCAGGTAATCAGCGGCGAGCGCATAGTTCCCTTGGTCTTCTTCGAGTCGCGCCAGCCGTAACAGAATGTCGTGATAGTACTTGGCGAGCTCGTCCTCATCTTTTTTGCCCCTTTGCAGTTCGAGCTTTTCAAGGGCCAGCCGCCAAATGTTCCGCGCGCGCGCGGCGTCCTTGTAGTTCTCGTAGTACACGCAGCCAAGCTCGTGGAGGAGTTCGTAGCTGTCTGGATTTGCACGCAAGCCTTCGCGCAGGAACGCCTCAGCCTGCTCGGGCTTGCCCAAAGTGCGCCTGAGCCAGAAAGCGGCAACCGTATAGGTTTCGATGCGGTGCGGGTCGAGGCTGGCCGAGATACGGAGCCATGGCAGTATTTCGCGCTCTTTGCCAGAGTTTAAGTGCTTGTGCTCGGTCACGGCGAAATTTCTGCCGAACCGTTCGATCCAGTCGGTCGGCCGGCCCAAGAATTGCATAGCCTTTCCGCACTTTTCTTCATCATGCGCATGGTTATCGCCGGCCATGTGTGAGCTGTCTTTGGGTCGTGCCGTGAGGTCGAAGATGGAGGGATAGTAGCCGGCATGGAAATAGACGTCCGCCTTGATGAAAAAGTGCGCGCTGAAAATACGGCGCGCGTCGCCCAACAGAATTGCCAAAAGGTCTGTACCGCCGCGCCGCGTCCATGCCTGGGCCGCGATATCGAGCACCGTGGCCAGTGTGAAGTTAATGACCACGAGCAGCAGCAAAATCAGGTAGTGTACTCTCGGACTACGCATTGAGCGGTTTACGTCTGAAAATTAACCATGCCAAAAAAAGGAACGTTGCCGTATAGGCCGCCGCATATGCCGTTGCGCCCAAGACAGCCCACCATTTGATGAGCGGTTGGTCATGGACGAGTATGTCTCGCACATCGAACCACTCAAGATGTGGGATGAAGAAGTAAATCGTGTAGGTGATTAGGTCTAATGGCGGTGGCTGGCGGAGTGCCACTGTGTCCAGGTGCCCGCCCAAAAGCAAGATGCCAACGATGATTATCTCACAGATGGTTGCATTGGCTGAGGGCGCCGAGAAAATAAGCGACCCGAGAATGACCATTGCGATCATCACTGCCAGGCCCATCCAATGCAGCCACGATGCTTGGAAGTAGTGGAGCATTGGCCAGTAAGCTTCACGCGACCCCCGGACTATAGCCGCAAAAGCGTAGAAGGCGACCAGCGCTATGCCGCACGCGAACCAGCACCCAAGGAACTTGCCGAGTATGACATGTGCCCGCGTGACCGGCTTGGCGAGCAACGGAAAAATTGTGCGGCTTTCGCACTCGGCCGGTATCTGGCGCGCCGCTGTGCCTATGGCAATTGCGATAGCAGAAACCCAGATCAACAGCAGGCAGACCTCGACCAGGTATCGGACAATCTTCGGATCGTTGAAAAAAGTGGCCGAGCCCATCACGAGCGTGATGAGGGCTGTCAGCACGAACAGCACGTAGAAATCTTTCCGGCGGTACAACTCTTTAATGACGACACCTGCAATGGCCAAGATTTTGTTCATAGCTCACGTATTGAGCTGGTAGCCGATGATCTTGAGGAAAATCCGCTCAAGATCGGTTTGAAACTGCGCCTTCAAGTCGCTCACGCGGCCAACGGTGCGCAGTTCGCCCTCGTGCAGAATGCCGACGCGGTCGCAAACTGTCTCGACTTCTCCCAATTCGTGTGACGAAAAAAAGACAGTCTTACCCTCGTTTTTGAGCCGCTGGATGATCTCGCGCACTTTCATGCGCCCGATAGGGTCGAGTCCGCTGGTCGGTTCGTCGAGAATGAGCAGCTCGGGGTCGTTGATTAACGCTTGGGCCAGGCCGACACGCTGTTGCATGCCCTTCGAGTAAGTCTTGATTGGGCGGTTCCGGACCTGCTCAAGTTCGACCAGGCGCAATAGCTGATCGATCCGCCGGTCGGTTTCCCGACGCGGAATGCCAAATATCCTTGCGTAAAACCTCAGCAGTTCTTCGACAGTGAGAAACTTGTAGTAGTAAGTCAGCTCTGGCAGGTACCCGATCCGTTGCCGCGCTATCGGTTCGCGAACATTCACCCCAAACAAGTACGCATTGCCTGCGGTCGGCGCAACGAACCCGAGTAGAACGTTGATGGTGGTGGTTTTGCCCGCGCCGTTCGGGCCGATGAATCCGAAAATTTCGCCTCGGTAAACTTCGAGGTTCAGCCCCCTAAGCGCGACCTTCGGGTTGTGCCGCAACGCGCCGGACCGGAATTCAACCCGCAAATCCTCCAGTTTTAAAATCGGTTCCATGACTGTTCGCGCGGCTCGAAGTAACTTCGGTACCAGCAAGCCGAAACTAATCGAGTTTTAGCTTTTCCATCGTTAAACGCTTTCTGCGGTCTCGTTTGCACGCCCTGTAATAAAGCAACCCAAACGCCGTCTAAAATCAATACGCAAAAAATTTTGGGCGTTCGGCTGCGCGGGTAAATTTCCATAGCCAGCCTCCAGCGGGCGGGGACAAATTCAACCGGTTGAATCACTGGGTAGTCATTCTTAGCGAGTGTCGTGTTACCCCTTTTCGAATACGCTTTTGAATTCACAGCTTTTGGGAAGGACCAATTTGCCCTTTCGGGCTACGGTTGCAATTTGGCCTTGCCACATTGCGGATGCGTGTTAGTTCGGCTTAAGTACTACTTGTGGTCGCCGACGCAACAAAAAAGCTCGGGAGCTTTTGCTCCCGAGCCTTTGCTGTTTGTCCCCCTCGTCTTTAGCGGTACGATGGGAAACTCTATCGTCAGCCTACCAAGCAATTATGGCGTGCCGACATCGGGCAACCGGTGCGGATATTGGGTGTCGTTGCCCATTATGTTGCACACGGGTGGCTGATTCACAGCGTTAATAGTGTAAGAGGCATTGAAGTCGGCGCCACCACCCGCCGGGCAAACGATGCCCGCAATCGAACCTGCCCGACCTAGATACGGCGCGATATCGTTAACCCCCGGTACCGCAGTGCTTTGCTGCCGTGTCTCCAGTGCCCATTGCTGTTTGGCGCCGTCAATCTGGCGCAGGTTGTTGATGCACGTGTTCTGTTGCGCACGAGACCGCGCCCGAACGAAGTTCGGGATCGCAATCGCTGCCAACAGCCCGATGATGGCTACCACGATCATGATTTCCACGAGCGTGAAGCCGGATTTGCGTGAGGTTCTGACTTTCATACTACCTTAGCCTCCTTGCGTTTTCGGTTTTCCAGTTACCGCGGCAACCTACTGTCGCAGGCGGACCGATCTATTAGTTCGGCATTACCACCATAATACGCCTGCAACAGACCGCATTTC